>DWYO01000092.1 GCA_019118725.1 Candidatus Parabacteroides intestinavium
CCAGCGTATTATGATAAAAGAGTATCCATATCGGATGACCGAAGGAAGACTGATGTTCCTCCGGCAAGGCCATGCCCGTGCCCGTATTAATCTAAAAGAAATAGAGATAGAAGCTCCGGCTGTTGTGATTATTTCGCCCGAAACCATCGCTCAAGTGTTAAGTATGTCTGATGACGCGAAAGGGTCGATTGTCGTTTTTACCAACGAGTTTATTGGCGAAATCCGGCACGAACAGCTGGTGCAGAAGTTTATTAACGGGATGCTGAGTCTCCCTTTACATCTCTCAGATAAAGATTTTGCCTGTATCGGGCAATTCTTCGCTACGATTTGGTCTGTTGTCCAGACTTACGGATTGCAACGGGATGTACTTCAATCTTTACTTCAAGCGTTGTTGCAAGAGCTGTTTGTCTTGGTAAAGCGGCAATTCCAAGAAGAGGTAAAACGACAAAGCCGGCAAGAACAACTGTTCAACCAATTCATTTCGTTGGTCAACCAATATGCCAGAACCGAACGGAATGTCTCCTTTTATGCCGATAAACTTTACCTGACCCCTCGTTATCTGAATAGTGTTGTGAAGCAAGCCAGCCATCGTACGGTGATGGATTGGGTGAACGATTCGGTTATCCTCGAAGCTAAAGTCATGCTTAAGTACGGAGACAAGTTGGTTTATCAGGTATCTGATGAACTGAATTTCCCAAATGTCTCCTTCTTTTGCAAGTTTTTCAAACGCCACACCGGCATGACTCCGCAAGCGTATCAGAAGAGTAAGTGAGCGCTGTTTGAGTCTGTACGTTTATGAGCCGGTTTGTTGAACCCATAAATTTACAAACTTTTCTCTTTCTCTTTCGCTTCGTTCCAGATTTCATCCATTTCGGCCAAGGTCATCTCTTTGAGGGAACGACCATGTTGGATGGTCTTTTCCTCCAGGTAATTGAACCGGCGGATAAACTTCTGGTTAGTGCGTTCCAAGGCTGTGTCCGGATTGATCTTGTAGAGGCGTGCGGCATTGATGAGGCTGAAAAAGAGATCGCCAAACTCAGCTTCCATCTTATCGGCATCCATCCGGCTAATTTCCGCTTTCAGTTCGTTAAACTCCTCGTTGACCTTGTCCCAGACCTGTTCGCGCTCTTCCCAGTCGAACCCCACGTTGCGCACCTTATCCTGGATGCGATAAGCTTTGACTACAGAAGGGAGCGAGGCGGGAACCCCCGCCAGTACTGTCTTGTTACCTCCCTTTTCCTTGAGCTTGAGTTGCTCCCAGTTCTGTTCTACCTTGCCGGCTGTATCGGCTTCTGCATGTCCAAATACGTGCGGATGGCGGTAAATCAGCTTTTCGCAAAGTGCATCGCAGACGTCTTTGATATCGAAGGCTCCCTTTTCATCGCCAATTTTCGCATAAAAGACGATATGCAGCAACAGGTCACCCAATTCCTTTTTGATGTCTGTATTATCCTCGCGCATCAGCGCTTCACTCAGTTCGTAAGTCTCTTCGATGGTGTTCGTGCGGAGAGACTCGTTGGTCTGCTTCCGGTCCCACGGGCATTTCACCCGCAATTCGTCTAAGATATCCAATAACCGGCCGAAAGCTTCGGTTTGTTCTTTTCGGGTATGAGCCATTTTTTTTATTTTTTAAACTCCTCCAATCCTCTTTCCAGGAATTGAATATATTTATTTACATCTTCATCAAACGCATAGGAGGGAGCGAGCGGCTTGCCTTCATTATCCAACAGGATATAGAAAGGTTGGGCGTTTGCTCCGAACTTGCTTCGTTGCAGGTAACTCCATTTATCGCCGATGGTGCGGAGCGTGCGTGTCTTTCCGTTCTCCTGAATCCGGATCGGTTCGGGGAGTTTTGTCTTGTCATCGACCATCAGCGTAATCAGGACATAATCGTTTTCCAGCAAATCCTTGACGCGGGCATCGGTCCATACAGAGGCTTCCATTTTCCGGCAATTTACACATCCGTAACCGGAGAAATCAATCATCACCGGTTTGTTGTGTTGTTTGGCATACGCCATTCCTGCTTCATAATCATCGAACGCTGCGTGAACTTCATTATCATACAGATTGAAGTCCTGCGTATATAATGGAGGTGCAAAAGCACTGATGGCTTTCAACGGTGCGCCCCAAAGTCCGGGAATCATATAAATGGAGAAGGCAAATGAGATAATCGCCATAAACAGACGAGGGACAGAAACATACTTCAGGTCGCTATCGTGACTGAACTTGAGCTTGCCCAATAGGTAACATCCCAAAAGGGCAAAGATGACAATCCACAATACCAGGAAGGTCTCGCGGTCCAGCAGGCGCCAGCCGTAAGCTAAGTCGGCCACGGAGAGGAACTTCAGGGCCAATGCCAGTTCCAGGAAGCCCAATACTACCTTTACTGAGTTCAGCCAACCGCCCGATTTCGGCATACTCTGCAACAGATTCGGGAAGATGGCAAAGAGACTGAACGGGATGGACAAGGCTAATGCAAAACCGAACATTCCGACCGCCGGGCCGATAGCCGCACCCATTGTAGCTGCCTGAACCAGTAATGTGCCGATAATCGGACCCGTGCAGGAGAAGGACACTAATACCAACGTGAACGACATGAAGAAGATGCTGATAATTCCAGTGGTCGAATCCGCTTTCGTATCCAGTTTGTTGGTCCAGGACGCCGGCAATACCAACTCGAACGCGCCGAAGAAGGAAATGGCAAACAGGACTAACAACAGGAAGAAGATGATATTGAAGATGGCATTCGTGGAGAGGTCGTTCAGGGCGCTCGCTCCGAAAATACCCGTAATCAGCAATCCCAATACCAGGTAGATCACAATGATGGAAAGCCCGTAAGTGATGGCGTCACGGATGGCTTTCTTCCGGTCTTTGGTCCGTTTGAGGAAGAAGCTTACCGTCATGGGTATCATTGGCCATACGCAAGGGGTCAGGAGGGCGATGAGGCCTCCGGCAAATCCTGCGAAGAAGATAAACAACCAGCTGGTGTCGGTGGCGGAAATAGTCGAATCACCAAAAGCTTTCAGCTCATCGACAACCGGTTTCCACAGCTCTTCCGACTGATAGACTTGCGGCTCTTTTTCCGGAACATATTCCGGGGTGGCGGCACTGGCCTCATCGGCTACGTCCGGTTCCGTCACTACGGTGTCTTGTGTCACCTCCTGGGGGGCATTGTCTGTACTTTCTTTCGGAGTAAGGGCCGCCAAGGTCTTTTCTACATCAATATCTTTGGCACTGAATGCAAATTCCTCTTGTTCGGGAGGAAGGCAATTTTCGTCATTGCAGGCCATATATTCCACATAACCGTTTACCTGAAGATGCTTCGGGTCGGTTACTTCTATCTTCTGACGGAAAGAGACTTCACCGGCAAACCAGCGCAATTCCATTTGGAACTGCTCATCGAATACGGTAGTTGCTTCTTTGGAAGCTATGGGGGTACCGATAGCCTTTGCGCCTTTCAGGTTCTCGAACGAGAAAGAGGTGGAAATCGGTCCGCCCTCCGGCAGATTCATGTCGTATAAATGCCAGCCTGCATCAAGTTTGGCGGAAAACACCAGGGTCTTTTCGGCCGAATCCGAGTCTTCCAGTTTTATGTTCCATTTCACCGGCGTCAATATTTGCGCCTGTACGGCTAATGCCAGGAATGTGAGCATCAGCAGGGTTACGAATTTCTTCATGTTTATCCTCTATTTTACCAGTTTTTACTTGTTAATGATTTGAATGAGTCCGGAATGCGCGTGTCGAACCGCATCTCCTCGCCAGTTTCCGGGTGGATAAAGTAGAGCCGTTGTGCATGAAGCATCAATCGGCCGGTCGGGTCGGTCTCCGCACCGTATTTATAATCTCCGGCAATCGGATGACCGATATATTCCATTTGCGCACGGATTTGATTCTTCCGTCCTGTTTCCAGGTTCAGTTCCAAAAGCGAATACTTGTCGTTCGTACGGAGCAGGTTATACCGGGTGATGGCGTCTTTCCCTCCTTCGGCTACGACATAAACACGCGCTTCGGCATTTTCCTTCAATTGGGTAGTGATTAAATCCGAATTCTTTTCGGGGCGGCCTTCCACTACCGCCACGTAGGTGCGTTCGGTAATCATCTCGTTCCAGTTGCTTTGCATCTTCTCCTGAATGGCACGGGTCTTGGCAAACATCATCAGTCCGGACGTATCGCGGTCCAGACGATGCAAAACAAAGAGTTTATTGCGCGGGTCGCTCTTCTTCAGGTAATCACTTAAAATATGGAAGGCCGTACGCTCGCGCACCTTGGCGGTCGAGACCGAAAGCAGTCCTTCACGTTTGTTGACCACAATAACCGCATCGTCCTCGTAAATGATGTTCAGCAACGGATTGTTGAATACTACTTTCCGGCGGTTGTAACTGATGGTTACCACATCGCCCGCGTGCAAAGGGGTGTCAAATTGGGTGGTTACCTGCTGATTGACCAATATTTGTCCGCGTGAAAGCAATGCCTTGACCGAGGTCTTGCTTTGCTCTTTCAATAACTCAAATAAGAAGGGAAGCAACGTAGCCTCCTGTTCAACGGTAATGTTTCGTCCGCGGGGTGCATTGTCCGGACGAAACCGTCTTTTCATGCCAAAGCCTTTCTTCATTCTTTTCTATCTTAAATAAATCCCCACAAAGATACGGGCTTTTTTTGGGATTCGGGATATTATTTGTTTCTTTGTGGGGAGGAAATATTTCTTGTATGGGAGATTTCCCGGATTCGGACGGGATGAAAAAATCGTCTAACGTCCGTGTACTTTGCGCCTAACAGCTGTTAGACGAAAAAAAGATAGGAGGAAAAATGAAAAAGAATGGATTTTTGAAAGAAATTATTCTCGTGGTGTTGGGCTTATTGACCCTGACATGCGGGAAAGCTGCTGAAAAGCATCATTTGAATATCGTGTTTATTGGAAACAGTATCACACAAGGAGTTGGATTGGAGAAGCCTTCGCACGAGGCTCCACCGGTGCAGGCCGTGCTTTATCTGGGACGGCAGGCCGGGGTAGGCGAGGTGAAATTCAGCAATCAGGGCGTAAGTGGATGTACAACGGTGGATTATTTGCCTGAAACCCATACCTTGTTCGACCGGGCCAAGCAGGCCGCCGACCAATTCGCAGACGAGGACTGGGCAACGCTTATCTTCTCCATTATGTTGGGGACGAACGATAGTGCGATAAAAGGAACGAACGGGGCGCCGGTATCGCCCGAACAATATACCCGGAATATGATGCGAATCATTGATGAGTTGCTGACTCTGTATCCGACCTGCAAGGTGGTGGTCCATCGTCCGATCTGGTATAGTCCAAATACCTATAACGGAACCCAATATATGCAAGAGGGATTGGACCGGCTTATTTCCTATTATCCGGAGATTCAGAAGCTGGTCAAAACTTATGAAGAGAAAGCTCCCGGACAGGTTTTCTTGGGCGATACCGAGGCTTTCGGTTTCTTCCGGGAGAATGAAGCCAAGTTTCAGCATGAACAGGGCAATGCCGGAATCTTCTTTTTGCATCCCAACAAGGAGGGCGCCAAGGATTTAGGTGAGTTTTGGGGAAAAGCAATTTATAATTTGTTGGGCTTATGAAAATAAACAGACTCTATTTCTTTGGGTTGGAATTAAGGCAGAGTATAAAGCGGAATCCGGTGGAGTCCTTGCTGGCGTTGTGTTTCTTTGTCATACGAATCGGAATGTTGGGAGCGGAAGCTACCTCGTGGTGGAACGTGCTCCGGTATGCTCCGGTAGTGTTCTTGCTTACCTGTATCTTTCATGCTCATGCTGAACGGAAACCGGTGCGCTGGCTTTATTTTCTCTCGCCTTTGTTGCTGATACCTTTCGGATTGATCGAAGAGACGCAGTTCACGTTGCCTTTTGCCTTTACGTTGGTAATTATCCAAATCTTATATGTTTTGGCCACGAGTAGGAAATATGACCGTCCTTTTGCTTATGGGGCGTTGAATTATGTGAGATCGGCCGGGATTGCGTTAGCCCTTTCGTTGATTATCTGGATAACCTTATGGGTGATAGTGGCCTCCATCAGCTATATATTCGATATCTGGGAAGAGAATATGGATGATCTGATACTGATCACCCAAGCCATTGCCATTGCCTTTTGCTTGCCGCTCCTGTTCGTCCTTTTCCGGGACGCGCATCGGGATAAGCCCCTGCAATCGGCCCGGGCTTTCCGCATACTTCTGAATTATGTCCTCTCTCCGGCACTGATGGTCTATACAGGTATCCTTTATCTGTATATGTTGAAGATTCTTATTACGTTCGAGCTTCCGAAAGGGCAGATAGCTTACATGGTGACGGCTTTTGTGAGCGCGTTCTTTATCTTGAAGGGATGCCAGTTCTTCCTAAAGAGACGGATTTATGGATGGTTCTATCGGTGGGCAAGCTGGATAACCTTGCCTACATTGGCTTTATGCTGGATAGGTGTGGTTTATCGGATTCGTGAATATGGATTTACCGAGCCTCGTGTCTATCTGATAGCGGTCGTATCGGTACTGACTCTTACCGCATTGTTCTTTCTTTTCCGCCGGTTGCCTCATTATACGTTGGCGGCTTGGAGTGCTGTGGTGCTCTTTTCGGTAATCACCTACATACCGGGCATAACGGCAAAGGATATCGGGGACTGGTCGCAGGCCGGAAGACCGGAATCGGACCGGAATGCTCAAGAGAAAACGTTGCTTACCATCCATTCGCAGGAACCCGTGGATATATCCGGTTATCATCAGCTTTATTTCTTGGATTCTTATCCGGAAGGAGGAAACTATTATCAGACTTATCAAGATAGTTTGTGTCTGTATATCCGGGATAGTTTGGTCTATCATAATGAATTTTCCCGTATCTTTGCCGATCAGTTGCAGAAGGCAGGACTTGCTCTTACAGATTCTATTCCGGAAGCGAAGTATGCCGAACTTTTGCGTTTGGACTTGGATTCGGCCACGATTCTTTTTGAAAGTTATGGCATCGTGCGGACCGATTCGGGGTATGATATTGGGTACATGCAACCGAAAGTTTATATGATGAAGAATTCGGAATGACGAATAATCGGATAGACGTTCTTAATTATTAATTGTTGATCGTCAGGTGCCGATTGTTAATTTTTAATTGTTAATTATTAATTGGAAAACATGAAACGTTATTGTCAGACAATGGATCTGAAGAATGATCCGGAATTGATAAAGGAATATTGTTATTGGCATTCGGCCGAACATATCTGGCCGGAGGTTCCGCAGGGAATCCGTGCCGTTGGGATTCGGAATATGGAGATTTACCGTTTGGGAACACGTCTCTTTATGATTGTCGAGACCGATGATGATTTCGACTGGGAGGCTTCGTTCGCCCGATTGGCTACTTTGGACAGGCAAGCCGAGTGGGAAGATTTCGTGGCCCGTTTCCAAAAGACGGAACCGGGAAGTTCTTCCGCAGAGAAATGGCAACTGATGGAACAAATTTTTAAACTTCCGGAATGATGTCTATTCAAAAGAAAAAGCCCTCCTTGTTCCGGACTGCAGATGGCAAATCGTTCCTGCTCCCGTTCGTTTTTATCACCAGCCTTTTCCTTTTGTGGGGATTTGCGCACGGCCTGCTGGATGTCTTGAACAAACATTTTCAAGGAGCTTTTACCATGTCGAAGGCTGAGAGTGGATTGGTGCAGTTCGTCACTTATATCGCTTATTTCCTGATGGCGCTTCCGGCGGGAAACTTCATGAGGCGGTTCGGGTATAAAAAGGGAATACTTTGCGGATTGACGCTGTTCGGACTCGGTTCGTTCTCGTTTATTCCGGCGGTAATGTTTCATTCCGCTACGCCTTTCCTGATAGCCCTCTTCGTAATCGCTTGCGGATTATGCTTTCTGGAGACCGCCGCTAATCCTTATTCAACGATATTAGGTCCGCCTGAGTCTGGCGCTCAACGCCTGAACCTATCTCAATCTTTTAACGGGCTGGGATGGATATTGGGACCGTTGATTGGCGGGATGTTGATATTCAATGCCGGAGAAGGAGATTCGTTTGCCCTTGCCCGTCCTTATATATTAATAGGTATAGTGGTGGCATTGGTCACATTAGCGTTTTGTTTTATCCGCTTGCCGGAAATAAAGACCGAAGTGATACGGGAGGCATTTCCCGGTGGGGCGGAGCCGAAAGGTGAGGGGGCGGTCGTTCCCCTCTATAAACGTCCGTCGTTTGTACGGGCCGTAATAGCTCAATTTTGCTATTGTGCGGCACAGACTGGTATTTTCAGTTTCTTTATTAATTACGTTACCGAGATGGATCCGCAAATCAGTAACGTCCGGGCTTCGCAATTTCTGGCTTTCGGAGGAATGGCACTCTTTATGCTGGGGCGGTTGAGCGGAAGTTTCACGATGCGTTGGCTTAAGCCTTCTAAGCTGTTGTTCCTTTATGCGCTGGCCAGCATCGTATGTATGGCACTGGTCATGGCCTCGGCAGGCCGGATTTCGTTGTATGCGCTTTACATTACCTTCTTCTTTATGTCGATCATGTTCCCCACTATTTTTGCGTTGGGGTTGGAAGGCATGGGCGGACAAACCAAGAAAGCGTCATCTTATCTGGTGATGAGTGTGGCGGGCGGAGCATTCAGTCCGATGCTGATGGGATATATAGGCGAAGACAATATGGCCACAGGCTTTATAGTCCCCCTGCTTGCTTTTGGCTATATCCTTTATTTTGCTTGGCAGTTTAAAGCTCCGGTAGGGAAATAGGCCGGGGATGGGTATAGTCCGTTCATCGGTTACCCAGTTCAATAACTTCCAAGTCATGTACTTTATCACCTTCAATGACAAAGCGTATCAAGGTGCGTTTCAGGTGAAATCCGCTTTTCCCGGCTGCTCCCGGATTGATATGGAGGCATTGGAGAGTCTGGTCGTAGGCCACTTTCAGGATATGGGAATGGCCGGCAATGAACAGATCGGGGCGTGTGTCGAACAGTTCCTTGCGGATTTCCGGATTATATCGTCCGGGATATCCGCCGATGTGGGTCATCATCACCTTTATGTCTTCTACTTGGAAATGCGCCACTTTCGGATATTCCAGACGCAAGTTTTGTCCGTCGATGTTTCCATAGACGGCTCGTAGAGGTTTCAAAGTCGCAAGACGTTGTGCAACCTCTTCTGAGCCAATGTCTCCGGCATGCCAGATTTCATCACATTCACCGAAATATTGGGCGTATTTGTCATCCCAATAGGCGTGCGTATCGGATAAAAGTCCTATTTTTCTCATATTATCTTTCGTTAGTTTCGCAAAAGTATCTATATTTACCGACCTAAGCTAACGAATAGTATGGAAAATGCATATCAATATTTCAATCGCGATGTCAGTTGGCTTTCATTCAACTATCGGGTGCTGATGGAAGCGGAAAATAGCTCATTGCCTATTTATGAGCGGATCAAGTTCTTATCCATTTATTCATCGAATATGGAAGAATTTTATGAGATTCGTGTGGCGGAGCATCGTGGCGTCATTATGAAGAAGAATTACACGGAAGAGAGCTCGGCGGAAGCCGAAGCCACGTTGGCGGAAATCACCTGTGAAGTGAATCGCCAGCAGCAGGAGTATCAGCGTATTTACCGCCTTGTTATTGCAGATTTGGAGCGGCAGGGCATTTTTCTCTATCAGGATAGCCATCCGGAACCATTTCATGAGGCGTTTGTCCGGGATTTCTTCAACGAAGAGGTGTTCCCTTTTTTAGCTCCGGTAATTATTCAAAAGGATGATATTCGTACCTTCATACGCGACCGGCGTCTTTATCTGGTGATTCGGATGATGAAGAAAAGGCGGAAGGAAAATCCGGAAGAGAACTTTACGTACCATTATGCGCTGATGAAGATTCCTTATTCGAAAGTGCCGCGTTTTATCGAATTGCCGTGTCATGAGGGGAAACACTACATTATGTTTATTGATGATATTATCCGGGCTAATCTTTCGTCTGTATTTCCGGGTTACGATATTGATTCGTGTTACAATATAAAGATTTCGCGCGATGCGGATATCTATTTGGATGACGAGACGAGTAGCAGTATTGTGGAGAATATCCGGAAGAAACTGAAGAAACGGAAAATTGGAGCCTTGAGCCGTTTCATGTATGACATGGCTATGCCGCAGGATTTTCTGGATTTTCTGTGTAATGCGTTTTCGATAGGAAAAGAGGATTTGGTGATGGGAGGGCGTTACAACAACCTGCAAGATCTGGCGAAGCTTCCTAATCCTCGGGGTAAGGAGCTGGAGCAACAGGTCCCGGCACCGATGCGTATTTCTTATTTGGATGAAATGGGATCGATGATTCGGGCGGTGAAGAAGCAGGATGTTTTCCTGCATTTTCCTTATCAGTCGTTTGATTATCTGATCCGATTGCTTATGGAGGCTGCTTTTGATCCTACGGTTGAGGAGATTAAGATAACCCAATACCGTGTGGCGGAGAACTCGGCGGTTATTAATACATTGGTGAGTGCGGCACAGAACGGTAAGCAGGTCACGGTGTTTGTGGAATTGAAAGCTCGATTTGATGAAGAGAACAATATGAGTACCGCTGAGCGGATGAAGCAGGCGGGCATACGCATCATATATAGTATCCCTGGACTGAAAGTTCATGCCAAGGTGGCGGTTATTCTTCGGAAAGATACGGAGAGTGGTAGGAAACGGAAGGATATAGCTTATCTGAGTACCGGTAACTTTAACGAGAAAACTGCGCGTATCTATTCGGATATGGCATTACTGACTTGTAATCCGGAGATTGTTGAGGATATAAATAAGGTATTCGATGTGCTGGAAGAGAAGATTACTTCACCTCATTTCTCGCATTTGCTGGTCGCACGATTTAACATGGTGCCGGAATTGGAGCGGATGATTGAACGCGAAATAACTCATGTCCGACAAGGGAGGAAAGGGCGGATTATCCTGAAGATGAACGGACTGCATGATACGCATATGATTGATTGCCTGTATAGAGCCAGTGAGTGCGGAGTAGAGATCGACTTGATTGTACGGGGGATCTGTTGTCTGGTTCCGAATCAGCCTTATAGCCGGAATATCCGGATTACGCGGATTGTAGATATGTTTTTGGAGCATTCGCGTGTATGGTATTTTTATAATGACGGCGTGGAGGATTTGTATTTGGCTTCGGCCGATTGGATGCGCCGGAACCTGAATCGCCGGATCGAGACTGCTTTTCCGATTTTGGATGCTTCCATTAAACGGACGGTTATAGACATCTTGCATATCCAGCTTCAGGATAATGTGAAGGCTTGTTGGATAGATGAGCATTTGAATAACGTCTTCAAGCAACAGGAGGGGATAGAGCCGGTGCGTTCGCAGATGGCTATCTACAATTATTTAAAAGAAAAAGATAGCTAAAGATGGAAAATGTAAATTGGCAGGAGTTTTATCCGTTCTTGTTCGGAATCGGACTGATAGTAGCCACGATACTTGCTTTTGTGCTGGGACGTCGTTCGGGAAGACGGCTGGAACGGGTGTGGATGGCAAGGCAACACTGGAAGAAGAAGCAGACGGCTATCGGTCTTCACCGGAAGGAACAACAGGTGTATTTGGAAAAGATTCGGATTTTGGAAGAGGAGTTGAAGCGGTTAGAACAGAAGTCGGCGGCTTATCAGGAAAAGCTGGATGATATCGCACGTTACCGGCAGAAGATATTGATCTGCGAGCAACAAATCAAGCAGCTCTCGTCAGAAGGGGCGGAGAGTACCGCTTTGTCGTTGCTCTATCGTTTGAAGGATGATCCGACTCATACTAATTTGTCTCGTCAGGACTGGGATGGGTTGATAACTCTGACCGATGCGCTTTTCAATCGGATAGTCTCGTCTCTTTCCGAGAAATATGGATTGACCCGACACGAGCAGGAGATTTGTTGTTTGGTCAAATGGAACTTTTCGAGGAAGGAACAACTGGCCATTTTCAACAATACCTCAGAGGCGCTTACGAAATCGAAGCAACGTTTGAAAAAGAGGTTGCAATTGAATGAAAAAAGTGATTTGGATACATTCATACGCTTATTTTAGTTTGTGAATTGTCCGTCAGAAGGTTGGGTGAGTCTTGATGTAAGTGGTCTAAATGATTGATTTGTAGTAGATAATGTGTGCCCGGATTTGTCCGGTATTAGTTTATTATTTTTCTGTTTTAGGACTTTACCTTTGCGACATACTTTTTCAATCGTGTATGTTTAATGTCAAAAAATCGGATTATGAAAAGCATGAAGCAAAGTACTTATTTGTTGTATGTGTGTATGCTGGCAGCGTTATGGCTTGCCGGCTGCACATCAGGAAAGAAAGGGAAAGTCCTTGTCGAGAAACACTCTACCGGATTACCGTTTGAGGTGGTTGTAGTCAGTGAATCCAAACATTGGAAGAGCGTCCTTGGGGAGCGTTTGCGGGATGAGCTGGAAAAACCCTATCCGGTGCTTCCCCAGCGTGAAGCCACTTCGCGGATCAGTTATTGCGAACCTTATCATTTCAACGGGCTGATGCGTTACGTGCGTAATATTCTTCTGGTAGATATAAATGATAAGGTTTATACCCGAACGAAATTGGTTGCAGAGAATGATGTCTGGGCAAGTGCCCAATTGGTCTTGCGTCTTCAATCGCCGTCATCGGTGGATGTAGAGAAATTCTTGATTGAACACGGAGATACGTTAAATACACTTATCCGCCAGGCCGAACAGAAACGTTATATTTCCTATTTGGCTGATTATCATAGTTCGTTTGTTGATAAATCGGCCCGTGAGCAGTTTCATCTTTCGATTCATGCTCCCGAAGGCTTTGACTCGTTTAAAGAAGATTCTTTGTTCTTTTGGGTGTCAAACAATGCGAATAGTGGACGGATGGATATGGTTTTCTATGATTTTCCGGCGAAGGATGAACATGATTTGGCCGTGCCTCGCTTGATTGCAATGCGTGATTCGGTCATGAAACGGAATATATCGGGAAGCTTTGCCGGTTCTTATATGACCACTGAAAAGCGGGTTGACGTGCAAAGTGAGACGATCCGGGATCAACAGGTACCTTCTGTATTAATTCGAGGTTTATGGCGCGTAGAGGGAGATATGATGGGTGGTCCCTTTGTTTCACGAGCCTTTTGGGATAAGGCAAGGCATCGTGTGGTTGTGGCTGAAGGGTTTGTCTATGCTCCTGAAACCAATAAGAAGAACTATATGCACCGTTTGGAATCCTCTTTGAGAACGATTCAGCTTTTGCCTTAAGCAGATAGAAAGAAAATTCGGGGGACGGTGTACCACATAATGGGCAATCCGCTTCGTTGCTTTCGGGATGAGGGCTGCAGTTATTTGCAGGAGTAAACTCCTTTTCCTTCTCCCTCAGCGTCTTGCATCTTACCCATTCTGATACACCGTCTTGCAAGCAATAAACTCAAAAACTTGATGCCAACGTGCTTATTCCGGTAGCTTCACCTCTTCCGGGGTATAGCTGCTTCGGATTCTCCATTCCTGCGGATAGAGGTTGTTGGCCCGATGGCCTAAGTTCTTTACAAATCCGATGGGGTGGTTGCGATAGGTCAGCAGGACATATCCTTTCGGTGTACCTTCAGGTAATACCAAAGCCTCTTTCCGCAAATAGGAGATGGCCTGGCCCCAATCCACATCTACCTCCGGAAAGGCATTCCGATTCAGGCGGGTGTTTAACGCTAGGGATTGGGCAGGAATCAGGTCTTTCCCTTTCAATTCGCCGATCTCAACGCCAGCAGTCAGGATATGGAGCTTTTCTTGTAGAAGTGGGTAGATAGCCTGTACTTCCGGAGGAAGCAGGTAAAGGCTCGTGTCTCTCCATACCGGTGTATAATCGTCATGGAGGAGATACTTCATAACCTCTTTGGGAAGATCCGGTGTATTTTTCCCTTTTTCCTTTTTCCCTTTAGCTTTATTCCGATAGCGTAGTGGCGTAATTTCTCCTTCTGCCTTTCGCAAGACAGCCAGGAAAAATCCTTCTCCTTTTGTATGGTGCGGGAAAAAACGATAAACGGGAAGATCATGTTTCAAGGCGCCACAGATGTCCCATGACGGATTAACCGGGATGCTTTCCGGCAAGGCTCCTAATTCTTCCATTATATAGTATATGTTGTCTTCATCCTCTTCTGTATTGTAGGTGCAGGTACTATATACGAATACCCCTCCGGGTTTCAGGGCATTCCATATATCATGGATAATCCGTTTTTGGCGTGCGGCGCAAAGTTCTACATTCGCTACGCTCCATTCGCCGGTGCTATCGTTGTCTTTACGGAACATACCTTCACCGGAGCAGGGGACATCGGCTATGATGACATCAAACAGATGTGTCAATGCCCCGATTTCTTCCGGATCATTATTTGTGACGATACTGGCAGGGAATCCCCATTTTCGGATATTTTCCGCCAGAACATAACTGCGTGAGCGGATCACTTCATTGCTTACCAGGACACTCCCTTCCGGCAACAGGCTATGCAGGTGGGTGGACTTTCCGCCCGGTGCCGCGCACAAGTCAAGACAAACCACGGGTTGGTGCACGCTTTGCCTGATGGCTTGTTCCAGGAACATCGATGAAGCCTCTTGCACGTAATAGGCTCCGGCATGGAATAACGGGTCGAAGGTGAATGAAGGACGTTCCGGCAGGTAAAATCCTGTTTCACACCAAGCGACTGGTTCACCTTGGGCTATCTGCATACCCTTTTGCGGATTTGTCCGGATGCTTACCGGTGTTTCTTCTTGCAACGCTTTTTCTAATTTCTCATATTCCATATCGCCTAAAAGCGCCCGTGTCCGATGTATAAAATCAATAGGAAGTGCCATTTTGCATAAAGTTTGATGCAAAAATACTACATTTGCGGAAAAATACAGATATGCAAGCTTCTCTATTTCTTATACCGGTTACTTTGGGTGATACTGAACACCGTCGTGTATTGCCGGAATATAACCTTGAAGTCATTCGGGGAATCCGTCATTTTATTGTCGAGAATGTTCGTACGGCACGCCGTTTCTTGAAGAAAGCGGATCCGGCTATCGTGATTGACGACCTGACCTTTTATGAGTTGAACAAACATACTTCGCCAGAAGAGGTGGCAGGCTATCTGGCTCCGTTGGCAAAAGGAGAGTCGGTCGGTGTTATCTCGGAGGCCGGGTGTCCGGCTGTAGCCGATCCGGGGGCGGATGTCGTGGCGATAGCGCAACGGAAGCGATATCCGGTAGTACCGCTTGTCGGTCCTTCGTCCATCATCTTATCGGTCATGGCTTCCGGCTTCAACGGGCAGAGTTTTGCTTTTCATGGATATTTGCCAATTGATGCGAATGAGCGGACAAATACGATCAAAAAGTTGGAGGGAAGGATCTATTCGGAAAATCAGACACAACTCTTTATTGAAACACCTTATCGGAATCAGAAATTGGTGGAAGAGTTGATCCGGTTGTGCCGCCCGTCTACCAAACTTTGCATCGCTTCTAATATTACGTGTGCAGATGAGTTCATTCAGACACGGCCGGTGAAAGATTGGGCTGGAAAAATCCCGGATTTGGCGAAGAAGCCGACTATTTTCTTGATTTATAAATAGAGGGAAAAAATCATTGTTGTATGGAAAAATATCAAGCTCACCCGACTGCAGTTATAGATTCCGGATGCCATATCGGAGAAGGTACCCGTATCTGGCATTTTTCGCATATTATGGCCGGATGTGTTATCGGAAAGGAATGTAATATCGGACAGAATGTAGTGGTCTCTCCGGATGTGGTTATCGGTAATCGGGTAAAGATTCAGAATAATGTGTCGGTTTATACCGGGGTGATTTGTGAGGATGATGTTTTCCTTGGGCCCAGTTGTGTGTTTACCAATGTGGTTAATCCGCGTAGCCATGTGTCCCGTAAGGAGGAGTATCAGACTACCCGGGTGGAGAAGGGGGCCAGCATAGGAGCCAATGCCACAATTGTCTGCGGACATACCATCGGGCGATATGCGATGATTGGCGCTGGGTGTGTGGTTACGCATGATGTTCCCCCTTATGCATTGATGGTTGGGAATCCTGCCCGGCAGATAGGCTGGGTCAGTGAATACGGTTGCCGTCTTTCCTTTGACGGGCAGGGAAATGCTGTATGCCCGGAAAGTGGTGAAGCCTATCGGTTGGAACGGGGAGAAGTAAGAAGAATAGAATAAAAGTAGTATCTTTGCACGGACAAATGTAAATTCGAATAAAATCTATGAATAATATCCGAAACTTTTGTATTATAGCCCATATTGACCATGGTAAAAGTACGCTGGCCGACCGCTTGCTGGAGTATACGAAAACCGTTGAGGCCAGAGATATGCAGGACCAGGTGCTGGATGATATGGATTTGGAGCGTGAGCGTGGAATTACCATCAAGAGTCATGCTATCCAGATGAATTATGCTTATAAGGGAGAGAATTATGTGTTGAACCTGATTGATACGCCGGGGCATGTCGATTTTTCTTATGAGGTTTCTCGTTCTATCGCAGCTTGTGAGGGTGCGTTGCTGATTGTCGATGCGTCTCAAGGTGTGCAGGCACAGACCATCTCGAACTTATATATGGCTATCGAGAATGATTTGCAGATTATTCCGGTGCTGAATAAGATAGACCTGCCGAGTGCCATGCCGGAGGAGGTTGAAGATGAAATCATCGAACTGTTAGGATGTGACCGAAGTGAAATTTTGCGGGCAAGCGGCAAGACCGGTGAAGGGGTTGAGGAGCTGCTGCAAGCGATAGTTGAGCGGGTCCCGGCTCCGAAAGGTGATCCTGAAGCCCCTTTGCAGTGCCTTATTTTCGATTCGGTATTTAACTCTTTTCGGGGAATCATCGCTTATTTCAAAGTGGAGAACGGGGTCATCCGTAAAGGAGACCATGTGAAGTTCATTGCGACCGGAAAAGAATATGATGCAGACGAGGTGGGTGTGTTGAAATTGGAGATGTCTCCACGGGATGAGGTGCGTACCGGTGATGTAGGTTATATCATTTCGGGTATCAAGACGTCAAAAGAGGTACGTGTCGGAGATACAATTACCCATGTGGCGCGTCCGGCATCCGAAGCTATAGCCGGTTTTGAAGAGGTGAAGCCGATGGTGTTTGCGGGTGTTTATCCGATCGAGACGGAAGATTTCGAGAACCTACGTGCTTCATTGGAAAAACTTCAATTAAATGATGCTTCATTGACTTTCCAGCCGGAAAGCTCTGCGGCGTTGGGATTTGGGTTCCGGTGTGGTTTCTTGGGATTACTGCATATGGAGATTATACAAGAACGATTGGATCGCGAGTTTAACATGAATGTGATTACAACGGTGCCGAACGTATCTTATAAGGTATATGATAAAAAAGGAAACTGCAAGGAGGTGCATAACCCGAGCGGCTTGCCTGATCCGACACTTATCGATCATATCGAAGAGCCTTATATCCGGGCTTCGGTCATTACCCGTACCGCTTACATCGGACCGATTATGACGCTCTGTTTAGGAAAGCGCGGTGTTCTTGTCAAGCAGAATTATATTTCCGGAGACCGTGTGGAGATTATTTATGATTTGCCGTTAGGGGAGATTGTCATAGACTTTTATGATAAACTGAAAAGTATTTCAAAAGGATATGCTTCGTTCGATTATCATTTGTTTGATTATCGTCCGAGCAAACTGGTCAAATTGGATATCTTGTTGAACGGGGAGCCGGTAGATGCTTTGTCTACTTTGACGCATATAGATAATAGCGTTTCTTTTGGTCGGCGGATGTGTGAGAAATTGAAGGAGTTGATTCCGCGCCAGCAATTCGAAATAGCTATCCAGGCGGCCATCGGTGCTAAAATCATAGCCCGGGAAACCATTAAGGCGGTCCGAAAGGATGTAACGGCCAAGTGTTACGGAGGCGATGTTTCCCGTAAACGTAAATTGCTGGAGAAGCAGAAAGAGGGTAAGAAACGTATGAAGCAAATCGGAACTGTTGAGGTTCCTCAGAAAGCTTTCCTGGCCGTGTTGAAATTGGATTAATCTTTCGTTAATACAGATACGGTACTGAGAAGGGAGGATTTGGAAGAACCCAAAGGGTAAGATTATACCATTCATTAAATAATATAGACTTAGCCAACTAATTCATACATAAGTATTGTGAGTTAGTTGGCTAAGCTAATGTTTACTTCTCTTTGAATGCCTTGCAGAAAGTAGTCATTAAAAGTATGCAAAGGCCTAACAGACCGACAACCAAATAGGCTTGCTTCATGTCGAATGCTTGGGATATAGCTCCGATGAGGATAGGGGCAATTAATGATCCGATAAAGCTGATACTGGATAGAATGCTTAAGGCAATACCTACAGGGGTGTGTGACTTGGCTCCTACCAGACTATAGATTGTAGGAACTACGCAAGAAATTCCTAAACCGACTAACATAAATCCGAGTGAGTTAATGATAACTTTCAGTGCCATGTCTTCAAATAAGCCGCCTAATAGGGCTGAAGTGAAAAATCCGGCGAAAATAAAAGCACCGGCCAGTTGAAGAACACGTTGTTTCCCTAATTTACCGTATGCCCAGTTGGCGAGGAAACGGCCGACAGTCATCATGATCATAAATACCAGAAAACCTATCTGGAGAGATTTGGGAACTTGCAAAACCGATTCAAAATATAATCCGCTCCAATCGAACATCGCGCTTTCCACAACCAGTCCGAATAGCCCGGCCAATCCGAATTGAATCAGCAATATTTCCGGTTTGCGGATAAAACTGAGCAGGGCCGGAGATTCTTTCTGCTCGTTCTTTGTTTCCACCTCTTCAAATTGGCGAACTTTATCTTCTTGCAGATATTTGCGACCTAAAAGTATGATGCAGAGGATAATCAGGGCAGAAATGGAAAAATGAATAAAGGGCTCAACGCCACTGACGATCATAGTAAATCCCAGTAAAGCACCCAGGCAGGCTGCCAAGCTCCATCCTCCATGAAATGAGGCCATAATGGTGCGCCCGTAAAGACGTTCGATTACAATTCCTTGTGTATTGAGGGAGATGTCGCATAAATTCCAAAAAACGCCAAAACTGAACAGGCAGACTCCCAACAGGTAGATAGAAGAGACGGTTCCGATAGCAAAGAGAGACAAGGCATAGCCCAAGACACTGACTTGGACCATGATACGGCTTCCTAACCGGGAGACCAAATAGCCTGCCAAGGGGATGGCAACAAACTTTCCTACTGGAATCAAGAACAAGACCAACCCCCAATAGAATACGTCATATACATCAAACAGCGCTTTTACGTCAGGAATACGACTTGCCCAACTGGAGAAACAAAAGCCTTGCGCTAAGAAAAAGGAGAGAACGGCCAGCCGGATCCGTTCTTTGGGATACTTTACAACTTCTTTGTTATTCATGATAAATTGTTTATGTCATTTGTTTGATTGCACAAAGGTAGCGAAAAATCAGTATCTTTGTCCAAGTATTCAGTTCTTTCGTTTTGAGAAGGCTCGTAAACAGAGAATTGTTAATAGGTTGTATAAAAGTAATGATGTGTATGAAATATGGATTTGTGAAAGTGGCGGCAGCCGTTCCGCATGTGCAAGTGGCTGACTGTTCTTATAATAGTCTACAGATAGAGAAACTGATGCGTCGTGCGGCTGATAATGGGGTGCAAATAGTTGTATTCCCGGAATTGTCGGTTACAGCGTATACTTGTTTGGATTTATTTACGCAAGAGGTTTTGCTTCGGAATGCGGAGGAAGCTTTACTGCAATTGGTGGAAAATACGGCAGACCTCCCGTTATTGGCGTTTGTCGGACTTCCGTTGCGTGTGGATAACAAGCTGATAAATGCAGCGGTCGCGATTCAAGAGGGAAAGATTATAGGGGTTGTCCCGAAGACGTATCTGCCGAATTACCGTGAATTTCAAGAAAAAAGATGGTTTACCTCGTCAAGAGATTTACAGGATGACTTTATTGTGATTGGCGGGAATCCCTATCCGATGCAACAACAGATGTTGTTTGTGGCGGCTGGGGTATCGGTTGGCGTGGAAATTTGCGAAGATTTATGGATGCCGGTTCCACCTAGTTCGGAGTTGGCTATGTTGGGGGCCGATATAATTGTGAATTTGTCGGCTAGCAATGAAACGATCAGCAAGCAGGCTTATCGGAAACAATTGATTGCCCAACAATCGGCTCGTTGTCTTTGCGGGTATGTTTATGCCTCGAGCGGTTTTGGAGAATCGACAACCGATTTGGTGTTTTCCGGCAGTGCCCTGATCGCGGAAAATGGCGTTATTCTTGCTGAATCGAAACGCTTTTCGATGGATGAGCAACTGGTGATATCTGAAATTGATGTGGAATATCTTCGGCATGACCGTCTGGTTTCAACCTGTTTTACGGAGGGATGCCGGCAGCTAAATACAGACCGAGGATTTCAATTGGATTTTCAATTGGCAGAATATCTGAGAGAAGAGGCTAATCAATTGACCCGTATCGTAAATCCTCATCCTTTTACTCCGAGCGGGAAGGTTTTGCGTGAGCGTTGCGAGGAGATATTTCAAATGCAGGTGTCCGGCTTGGCAAAACGGATAGTTCATACTCATGCACAAACGGTGGTTGTCGGCATTTCCGGAGGGCTGGACTCTACGCTGGCATTGTTGGTTACGGTTATGACTTTTGATCTGTTGCGCATTCCGCGTAACCGGATTATAGGTATAACCATGCCGGGGTTCGGAACGACCGGCCGTACTTATCGGAATGCGGTAAATTTGATTCATTCGTTAGGCGTGACATTTCGGGAGATTTCCATAAAAGAGGCTTGTTTGCAGCACTTTAAAGATATTCATCAAGATGCCCGTGTGCATGATGTCACGTATGAGAACAGTCAAGCGCGTGAGCGGACACAGGTACTTATGGATGTGGCCAATAAGGAAAATGGTTTGGTCATAGGTACAGGCGATTTGTCTGAATTGGCATTAGGTTGGGCTACCTATAATGGTGATCATATGTCAATGTATGGAGTGAATGCCAGCATTCCGAAGACTTTAGTGCGGTATTTGGTGGAATGGGTAGCAGAAAATAGAGTAGATGAGGAGTCGCGGGCTACTTTGTTGGATATTATAGACACCCCAATCAGCCCGGAGTTGATTCCAGCAGATGAGCAAGGAAATATCCAACAAAAAACAGAGGACCTGGTCGGCCCTTATGAATTGCATGATTTCTTCCTGTATCATTTTTTACGTTTTGGAGCGACTCCGGCTAAAATTTATTATCTGGCTCAACTTGCATTTGATGGAATTTATGAGAAGGCGGTGATACGTAAATGGTTACGTACATTCTTTTATCGTTTCTTCCAGCAGCAGTTTAAAAGGAGTTGTTTGCCGGACGGACCTAAAGTGGGAAGTGTCAGCTTGTCTCCTCGTGGTGATTGGCGTATGCCAAGTGATGCAATGGCAAATCTTTGGTTAAATGAAATAGATAAGTTGGAATAAACTGTGCGCTGATTCCTCAAAGAGTAAGATTTTGTAGTGATAAAGTGACGGTTTATTTGGGTAATTCTTTTTTTATCTATACCTTTGAAAGCGTATAGGAAATTATAATAGAAATAAGTAAGATGGATGAACAAATCAAACAAATAGCGGAACGTTTGCGCGGTTTGCGTGATGCGTTGGAGCTTTCGCCCGAAGAGGTGGCTCAGGCATGCCAGCTCTCGACGGAGGAATACCTGCAGATGGAAAGCGGGACAGTAGACATTTCGGTGAGCGTGTTGCATCAAATAGCCCAGACCTATGGGGTGGAACTGACCACATTAATGTTTGGCGATGAGCCGAAGATGAGCTCTTATTTCGTAACACGTAAGAATAAAGGCGTGGCGGTAGAACGTGTGAAAGCCTATAAGTACCAATCTCTTGCTGCCGGATTCGCGCACCGCAAGGGAAATCCGTTCCTTGTTACGGTGCACCCTAAACCTGAAGGTACGCCCATTTACCGGAATACGCATCCAGGACAGGAATTCAACTATGTGCTCCGAGGGCGTATGTTAATCGAAATAAATGGCAAACAACTGATACTCGAAGAGGGCGATAGCATCTATTTTGATTCCGAACAGCCGCACGGCATGATGGCATTGGACGGCGAAAAGGTTTGTTTCTTGGCAATAATATTGTAATTTATGTAGCTGGAAGTTAGTAGTAGGAGAGTGCTACTCTCTACTATGATTTAACCCTTTTAATGAAAGTCCCTACTAACAACCAACTACCCAATAAAAATAATTATGTTAGAAAGATTCGTTGAACAGACTTCTTTTACTTCACAAGAAGATTTTAAGCAACATTTGAAAATAAAAGTGCCGGAGAATTTCAACTTCGGGTATGATGTAGTAGATGCTTGGGCTGCAGAAGAGCCTGATAAGAAAGCACTGGTTTGGACGAACGACAAGGGCGAGCACATCGACTTCTCTTTTGCGGAAATGAAACGCTATACAGACCAGACCGCGGCTTATTTTCAGTCTTTAGGCATCGGAAGGGGCGATATGGTGATGCTCATTCTTAAACGCCGTTATGAGTTTTGGTTCTCGATTATAGCCTTGCATAAACTGGGGGCGGTGGTGATCCCGGCTACCCATCTATTGACGAAGAAAGATATTGTTTATCGGGCGAATGCAGCCGACATCAAGATGATCGTATGTGCTGGCGAAGAGGTTATTACAACGCATATCCAAGACGCGATGCCACAGTCGCCTACGGTGAAAGCTTTGGTATCGGTGGGTCCCTATGTGCCGGAAGGATTCCATGATTTCCACAAGGAATGGGATAAGGTTCCGCCTTTCGAGCGTCCGGCGCATCCGAATAGTAACGATGATATTTCTCTCCTCTATTTCACTTCGGGTACCAGTGGCGAACCAAAGATGGTAGCACACGACTTTACTTATCCATTAGGACATATTACGACAGGAAGCTTTTGGCATAATCTCCATCCGGGCAGTTTGCATCTTACGATTGCTGATACTGGGTGGGGAAAAGCTGTTTGGGGAAAACTTTACGGACAATGGATCGCCGGAGCAACGGTATTTGTCTACGACCATGAAAAGTTTACGCCGGCAGATATGCTTCAAATGATACAAGACTACAAAGTAACGTCGCTTTGTGCTCCTCCTACTATTTTCCGTTTTTTAATTCGAGAAGACCTTACGAACTATGATCTCTCGTCTTTACAATATTGTACAATTGCCGGAGAGGCATTGAATCCGGCCGTTTATCAGAAGTTTTATGAGCTGACGGGCATTAAGTTGATGGAAGGATTCGGGCAGACGGAAACGACATTGACAATTGCCACATTCCCATGGATGGAACCTAAACCCGGTTCGATGGGTGTACCGAATCCGCAATATCAGGTGGATTTGCTTCGTGCGGATGGTACTCCTGCCGAGGATGGAGAACAGGGGCAAATAGTGATCCATACGGAGAATGGCAAGCCGATCGGCCTCTTCAAGGAATATTATCGGGATGCAGCTAAGACACGCGATGCTTGGCACGATGGATTGTATTATACAGGTGATGTTGCTTGGCGTGACGAAGATGGTTATTACTGGTTCGTGGGACGGGCGGACGATGTAATCAAGAGCTCCGGCTATCGCATCGGCCCGTTCGAAGTGGAAAGTGCATTGATGACTCATCCGGCTGTAGTGGAATGTGCCATTACCGGTGTACCCGATGAGATACGCGGGCAAGTGGTCAAGGCTACTATTGTATTGTCTAAAGAATATAAGGATAAAGCGGGCGAGGATTTAGTGAAAGAGCTTCAGAACCACGTCAAGCGTGTAACGGCTCCCTACAAATATCCGCGCGTTATCGAGTTTGTCGATGAATTGCCGAAAACCATTAGTGGGAAGATCCGAAGAGTTGAAATCCGGGATAAAGACCATAACAAGTAATAAGGAACAATTAAAAACGAAAGGTCTCTCGCCGTTTTTTAGCTTTTAATTTTTAACTTTTAATTGATTAACATGCGAAATTTCACTTGTGTACAAGATTTGGGCGACCTGAATCAGGCGCTCTGCGAAGCGTTCGAGATCAAGAAAGACCGCTTCCAATTCTCCGAGTTGGGTAAGAACAAGACGTTGCTCATGGTGTTTTTCAATTCCAGCCTCCGTACACGCCTTTCTACTCAGAAGGCAGCGATGAACTTAGGCATGAACACTATCGTTTTGGATGTAAACCAAGGAGCATGGAAACTCGAGACCGAACGCGGTGTTATTATGGATGGAGATAAATCGGAGCATCTCTTAGAGGCCATTCCTGTCATGGGATGCTATTGCGATGTGATTGGTGTCCGTTCCTTTGCCCGTTTCGAGAGTAAAGAGGATGATTATACCGAGAAGATCCTGAACCAGTTCATTCAGTATTCAGGTCGACCCGTATTTAGTATGGAAGCCGCTACGCGCCATCCACTCCAGAGCTTTGCCGACCTGATTACGATTGAGGAATATAAGAAGACGGAGCGTCCGAAGGTGGTCATGACGTGGGCACCTCATCCGAAAGCACTTCCTCAAGCCGTTCCCAATAGTTTTGCCGAATGGATGAACGCCACGGATTATGAGTTCGTCATCACCCATCCCGAAGGCTATGAGCTGGATCCGAAGTTCGTAGGACATGCCCGTGTGGAGTATGATCAGAAGAAGGCATTGGAAGGTGCGGACTTTGTTTATGCCAAGAACTGGGCGGCTTACCAAGATCCGAATTACGGGAAAGTCATCAATAGAGATCGTTCGTGGACGGTTGATGCTGAAAAGATGGCGCTTACGAACAACGCTTACTTCATGCATTGCCTCCCTGTGCGCCGGAATATGATTGTGACGGACGATGTGATTGAAAGCCCGCAAAGCATTGTCATTCCTGAAGCCGCCAACCGGGAAATCTCCGCTCAGACGGTATTGAAGAAGATATTGGAAGAGTTGCGATGAAACAGATCTTTTATTTGCTTGCCGTCCTCTTGACGGGGATGGCAAGTTGTTCTTCTCCCAAGGAAAAGTTGCTTATAGCGTGTGGCGATGATAAGGTAGTAATCATCGATGCGGGGAAATCAACAGAAGATAGTACGCATATTGTCTGGCGTTGGCAAGTGTCGGAGGCTGTATCCCAACTTCCTCCGGAATACCAGAAGCTAATGGTGCCTTTAGATGAGTGCAAACCGGTGAATGGAGGAAAGGAGATCCTTCTGACCTCATCGGGTGGGGGCGCACTTTTGCTCGATAAAGAGACGAAGGAATGCCGTTTTTATGCTCATGTCCCGATGGCGCACTCCATTGAAATGCTTCCGGGCGGACGTATTGCCATAGCGCTCTCGACTCACCCGAAAGGAAATAGCCTCGAGCTATACGATGTCGACAAGCCAGAACAAGTGCTTTTCCGCGATAGCCTTTATTCCGGTCATGGTGTTGTATGGATGGAGGAAAAACAACGTCTTTATGTGCTTGGCTTCGATGAGCTAAGAGCCTATGCGTTGGCACAATGGGAAACCGATTCTCCTTCGCTCCAATTGGAGAAGACGTGGAAACTTCCCATCGAAGACGGGCATGACTTGGTGCGCATTTCTGACCATGAATTAGGGTTTAGTGGTTATGAAGATGTTTACAAGTTCGATTTGACGGACGAAGCATTCGCCCTCTTCTCGCCGATGCAGGGCAAAAAAGATATCAAGTCATTCAATTATGATGTCCAGACCGGTTATCTGGTCTATACACAAGCCGAAATCGATTGGTGGACGCATCATATCTATATCGAACAACCGACAAAGGTGCTTACGGTCAAGGATATCAATCTTTATAAGGTCCGTACGTTTTAATTCTTTAGTTTTTAAGTTTATAAGTTTATATATTTCTTGGAATCTATTTGGCTTAAAATCATCCAAAGAACAGAAATACATAAACTTATAAACTAAAGAACTTCATTTTCAATACTGCACCACAAACTCATCTTCTTGATTTAGGTCGATATTGAGTATATTGTCGATTACCGGGAGTGATACCGGCTTCTGGTTTTTCAGCAGACTGATTGAACCGGTCGATGTATCGGGTAGCTTGATCCGGAACGATCCGGGTACATCCGCTTTGAGCATAATGTTTACAATCTTTCCCTCTTTCCATTCGGCAGACACCTCGCCTCCGCCACGTACTTTTAATCCTTTAAAGCTTCCGTTCTTCCAAGCCGCAGGTAAGGCCGGCAGGACTTCTATATAACCATTTTGGCTTTGTATCAACATCTCGGCTATTCCGGCACAGGCTCCGAAGTTACCGTCTATCTGGAAAGGGGGATGAGCACAAAACAGATTCGGATAAGAACCTCCTCCGTCAGACATGTTCATGGAGGTATCGGTGCAGGGCTGCAACAGATTATTCAGTAATCGCCAAGCATGGTCTCCATCATGCAAGCGGGCCCAGAAGTTGATTTTCCAAGCCATCGACCATCCGGTACTTTGGTCTCCGCGAGCCTCTAAGGTCTTCCGGGCCGCTTGGGCCAATAACGGTGTAGTTTCCGGAGATATTTCATTGCCGGGATACAATCCATAGAGGTGTGAGACATGGCGGTGGTGCGGATCAGCCTCTTCATAGGGTTGCAACCATTCTAAGATGCGTCCGTCTTGTCCGATAGTCGTAGGCATCAATTTAGCCCGTTTAGCCTCTAAGGTTTGGACAAAATCAGAATCGGTATTCAATATTCCGGCTGCTTCGATGGTGTTGGTAAACAGCTCGCGGATAATCTGATTATCCATTGTTGAGCCGGCACACACATTCACGGTATTGCCATTCGGAAGTTTATAGGAGTTTTCCGGCGAGGTGGTCGGAGCCGTTACCAGGTAATGTGAACGTGGGTCTTCAACCAGCATATCCACAAAGAACAGAGCGGCACCTTTCATGGTTGGATAGACCCGGCTTAAATAAGTCGTATCTTTTGTATATAAATAATGATGATAAAGGTGTTCGCATAGCCAGGCGGCAGACGTGTTGGTCGCACCCCATGACGGATGTTCGCCCGGGGCGGTGAAGTTCCATACATTCCCCAAGATATGTGTTACCCATCCTCTGGCATTATAATAGCATTTGGCTGTCCGTTCTCCACTCGGAACCTGTCGGCAAATCCAGTCTACCAGCGGAAGGTGGAGTTCAGAGAGGTTGGTCACCTCGGCGGGCCAGTGGTTCATTTGCAGGTTTATGTTCAGGTGATAATCTCCGTTCCACGGAGTATGAATCGTATTACACCAAAGGCCTTGCAGGTTTGGAGGCAATAACCCTTCGCGTGCGGAAGATATCAGCAGGTAACGTCCGAACTGGAAATAGAGAGCAGCCAGCGAAGGGTCGTCCGGATCCTGTTTATAGGCAGCCAGGCGTTCGTTAATGGGCAGATTAGCGTAGGGCGATGTTCCCAAATCCAATGTCACCCGGTTAAACAAACGATGATATCGGTCGATATGTTCTGATTTCAAAAGCGGATAATTCTTTTCTCCGGCAGCATTGATTTGGGCAAGCACTTCCTGTTCCGGTTCCTTTCCGAAATAATCGGTGGCCATTCCTACCAATAATACAGCTTCCGAAGCCTCTTTTACCGAGAGAGAGGCCGAATCGCTAGTCAGTTGCCCCCCCTTAGGCAGGAGGATGCGTACCGCCGAGGCAAAGCGCATTCCTTTTTGGGCAGTGGTATCGACACCGTCCGGGAGTTGCCCTTTCATCCAAAGTACGTTTTTGTGTACGAAGCTGGCGGCATGTTCCGGCCGATCTATTTTTACGGAGAAACTCAAGGACTTGTCGATATCCGCAGATAGATAGATAACCCCTATGTCATCTGAGAAAGAAGCGAAACTCTCGCGGATATAATTGACCCCTTTATGACGGAAAGTCGTGGTGGCGATGGCATTGCTTAAATCCAATTCACGTCGGTAACTCTGTTCTGCATCCGCAAGATCCGATTCGTATGTGTAGTCAATCGTCAGGTTCCCGAAGAGCTGAAAACTTCCGTAAGGCACGTTCGCCCCGTTTCCCAATCCGCTTCCTGCCCCTTTGCATACGAAAGTCTGATACATCAGATCCTGCGCCTCGTCATTTTTCCCTTCAAACAGAAGGCGCCGGATGGAACTTAAGGCATAATACGCATTCGGATTATCGGTGTCCTGTTCGCTTCCCGACCAAAGAGAAATCTCATTCAGCACGAATTTCTCTCGGGATATGCCCCCATCGGGCATCAGTCCCAACCGGCCGTTTCCCAAAGGAAAGGCCTCTTCCCAGACCTTTGCCGGTTTGTCAAAAAAATAGGTCAGCGAGTCTGAGTTTTTCATTTCCAGCTCCTTGCATGAGGACAATAACGTCCCGACAAGCAGGAGAAAAAGCATACTTACTCCGTAGGTTGTTTGTGTTTTCATCATCTTGTTTCGTTTTTAGAAGCTCTGCATATCGCAAAGACGTTTATAATATCCGTTTCGTTTTAATAATTCTTCATGGCATCCCCGTTCCACAATCTCCCCTTCGTGCATGACGCAAATCTCATCGGCATTCTTGATGGTAGAAAGGCGATGGGCAATGACGATGGTGGTACGGTTACGCATCAAGTTTTCCAAAGCCTCCTGTACCAGGTGTTCCGACTCCGTGTCTAAGGCCGAAGTAGCTTCGTCCAGAATGAGTATCGGCGGATTCTTCAGGATGGCGCGTGCGATGCTGATACGTTGGCGCTGGCCTCCGGAGAGCTTTCCGCCCCGGTCTCCGATGTTGGTGTCATAGCCATGCTCTGAAGCCATGATAAATTCATGCGCATTGGCTATACGTGCCGCCTCTTCCACCTGTTCGCGTGTTGCGCCTTCCACACCGAATGCGATATTGTTGAAGAATGTATCGTTGAAAAGTATCGCTTCCTGATTCACATTCCCCATCAGGCCACGCAGGTCTACCAGGCGCACATCCCGGATGTCGGTCCCGTCTAACGTTATTTCTCCCTTTGTGACATCATAGAAGCGGGGGAGAAGGTCGACCAACGTGCTCTTGCCCGAACCAGACTGGCCTACCAATGCGATGGTCTTGCCTTTCGGGATGGTCAGGTCGATATTCTTCAATACCCAATCGTTCTGATAGCGGAACCATACCTTATTATAATGTATCGCTTCGTTGAAGACTACCGGTTTGGGTTGGACCGGATCATTGATGTCCGATTGTGCCATCAGTATCTTGTCGATACGGGTCATCGAGGCCAATCCTTTTTGTATGGCATAAGCCGCTTTGCTCAAATCTTTTGCCGGGTTGATCAGGCTATAGAAAATAACCAGGTAATAGATGAAGGTAGCCGCATCGATACTGCTGTTGTTGCTCAGGATCAACGAGCCTCCGTACCAAAGGACAATGGCTATCGTGGCTGTTCCCAGAAATTCGCTCATCGGATGTGCCATCTGTTGGCGCCGGTAGACGCGCGTAATGGTTTGGCGGAACTGCTCATTGGCCTGTTCGAAGCGATGTTGTATCTTGGCCTCCGCGTTGAAAGCCTTGACAATCCGTAATCCACTGAGTGTCTCTTCGATTTGGCTCATCAAAGCCCCCCATTGTTGCTGGCCTTCCAGTGATTTACGCTTTAGTTTCTTTCCGACCTGTCCCATGACGTATCCGGCAAAAGGAAGCAAGATAAATACAAACAGGGTCAATTGCCAGCTGATGATAATCATCCCGACCAGGTAAATGCAGATGAGAATCGGGTTCTTGAAAAGCATATCCAGTGAACTCATTACCGATGCTTCTATCTCATTTACATCTCCGGATATACGCGCCAGGATATCCCCTTTGCGTTCTTCAGAGAAGAACCCGAGCGGAAGCTGGGTGATTTTCCGGTTGATCTGATTGCGTATGTCGCGCACTACGCCTGTCCGGATGGGAATCATCATAAAAAACGCCAGATACATGGTCGCCACTTTGAAGAAGGTCATAACCACGAGGAAGATTCCCAAAACGATAAGGGTGAACGAACCTCCTTGGTTCTCAATCAGATCGCTGACAAACCAGAAGAAATTGTTCTTCAAAAGCTCCGGGATTTCTTTCAGGGCTTCCCAATCGCCGAAGTTCCACACAATCGGTGTGTAGGAATAGACATCTTGGTCTATTTTGAATAAAATCTGAAGAATAGGTATAATTAGGGCAAACGAAAACAGGTTCAGAATTGCCGAGAGAATATTAAAGAATACGTTTCCTACCAGATATTTCTTGTATGGTGGAACAAAGCGTCGCAATATGCGCAGG
>DWYO01000093.1 GCA_019118725.1 Candidatus Parabacteroides intestinavium
GTGTGTCATAATTGCAAACTGCTGCGTTATTTTCGGAATTCGGGCTAAGTCATTTACTCCAGTAAACTCCTGTCGCCCTCATCCTCAATGCCTTGCATTTTGCTAATTCTGACACACCTTAATGGGGTTGCGTCAAAATATTCATTTTGACACAGCCCCCTCTAATTACTTTACTGCCACAATCTCCACTTCCACCAAAGCGTTCTTCGGCAAAGTCTTTACGGCAACAGCCGAACGAGCCGGGAAATCACCGCTGAATTGTGCCGCATAAACTTCATTCATTGCCGCAAAATCAGACATATCGGCTAAGAATACGGTTGTCTTAACCACATCGTCTATGGTAAATCCGGCCTCTTCCAAAATAGCCTTTACATTCTTGAACGATTGCTCTGTCTGAGCTTTTACCCCTCCTTCCGGAAATTCTCCGGTTTCCGGATTCAACCCTAACTGTCCTGATGCAAACAGCATATTGCCTGCCAGAATTGCCTGGCTGTAAGGGCCAATGGCAGCAGGCGCATTTTTAGTCGCAATTACTTTTTTCATTTGATTTTCTATTTCTGGATTAATTATGTTCTTGATTCATCCGTTGGCGAACCACTTCGTAAATGAGAATAGAAGAGGCCACCGAAACATTCAACGAGCCAATTGTACCGAATTGCGGTATCTTTATCATCGCGTCACAAATCCGCAGATTCTCGGATGAGACACCTGTATCCTCCGCACCCATCACGATGGCAGTCGGCCCGTCGTAAGCCATATTCGTATAGCTATCCGCCGCTTTCTCGGAAGCCGCATAAACCTTAACACCGCTCTGTTGCAGAAAACGAATGGCTTGATTGATACTTTTTTCCTTACATACAGGCAGTATATGCAGGGCGCCGGCCGAGGTCTTAATGGCGTCCGCGTTTACCGTCACACTCCCTTTCGAAGGAATAACAAGGGCATCTACGCCGGCACATTCGCAGGTTCTGGCGATTGCCCCGAAATTCCGGACATCGGTTATGCCATCCAGCAGCACAATAAACGGATCACGACCCTCTTCATAGATGAGCGGAATAATATCCTCCAACTTCTGGTAGGTAATAGCCGAGACAAAAGCTATAACCCCTTGGTGATTCTTGCGCGTATAACGGTCCAGCCGCTCTTGGGGAACCCGTTGCACTTGAATGGCCCTTCCCCGCAGGGTTTCAAACAACTCTTTCGCCAACTCCCCCTGCAAGTCGCGACGCACCAATATCTTGTCTATCTCCTTATCCGCCTGAATCGCTTCTATAACGGCTCTGATGCCAAATACCAATTCGCTTTCTTTCATTATCTAATTTTTCTTTTCGCGCAAAGGTACGAAATTATTTCTTTTCCGTATCTTCGCAACAGAATCATTAAAATTATTTGTCATGAAACTTGAGCATATCGCTATGTATGTAAACGATCTGAAAAACACACGGTTGTTTTTCATGCAGTATTTCGGTGCAATATCCAACAAGATGTATCATAACCCCCAAACAGGCCTGCGTACTTACTTCCTTTCTTTTGAAGACGGCGCCCGTCTGGAAATCATGTCACGCCCGGATATGTCCGATGCCCCCAAAAACAATCTCCGGACCGGTCTTATCCATATCTCTTTCTGCGTCGGAAGCAAAGAACGTGTAGATGCTCTCACCGAACAACTCCGTGCGGATGGATATGCCGTAATCAGCGGACCGCGCACCACCGGCGACGGCTACTATGAAAGCTGCATCGAAGGCCCTGAAAGAAATCTTATTGAAATCACGGAATAGTAGCCCGCTGGAAATCCCAGTTTTTGATTTCCGCCAATACCTCTTCGATGCTCTCACACCGGACATCATCTCCGTTCTGCAACACAAAGGAATCGGGGAGCACCTGGATCTGGGGGGAACCTTCCGAATGATCTACAAGGATGCCCTGACGCCGGAGAGCCTTGCGCAGCATCCGGAACCGGAAGCCTTCGCCCGTCAAATGTATGTGCGCGTGATAATTGACCCGTATGCGATAAAGCCCGCTATGTGCGTCAAAATAGACGCCACGCCCTTCAAAGAAACGGGCCAGGCTCCCCTGCAGGGCCAGATCCTCCGGGATGCCCGAGGTTATCCCCGTCCCCTTATCCATCAGCCAGATACGGTCGGCTATCTCAAGAGCCAAATCCAGGTCATGCGTAGAGAGGAAAATCGTCTTGTCGGTAGTCTGCACCAAACGATAAAGCAACTGCATGATTTCCACCTTGCTGGGATAATCAAGGAAAGCCGTAGGCTCGTCCAGGAAGATAACCGGAGTCTCCTGCGCGAGGGCCTTGGCAATCATCACCTTCTGCCGTTCGCCATCCGAGAGCGTATGCACCATGCGCCCCGCCAGGTCCCCGATGTGTACCAAGTGTATGGCCTCCTCCACCTTGCGCTTATCCTCCGGGCCCAGCGTCCCCCAGAAACCGGTATAAGGACTCCGGCCCATGCCGATCAAGTCCGCCACGCTCATGTTGCGGATCTCGCACTTCTCGGTCAGCACCACGCCAATCAGCCGGCTCAATTGCTTATCCGAATATTCCGAGATATCTTTACCCAGCAGATTGACTTCGCCCGCAAGTTTGGGTTGGAAAGCGGAAAGGGTGCGGAGCAAGGTAGACTTCCCCACCCCATTGGCTCCCAAGAGGCAGGTCAGCTCTCCGCTATAAATCGAGGCATCGATATGCGAGGCTATAACTTTCCGGTGATGCTTGGAGAGATACCCGATAGATAAATCCCGCAAGCGTATGGTTTCGTTTGCATGTCTATTCATTCCAGTCATTCTTTCTTTTCTTAAACAATACCGAAGCGACAACGGGCGCACCGATCAGGGCCGTCACCGAGTTGACCGGCAAAGCCCCTTCGAACCCGGGCATCCGGGCTATCAGATTACAGAGCAACGCCAGCAAGGCCCCCAACAAAAGACTGGAGGGCATCAGAAGACGATGGTCGGAGGTCTGAAACATGGCCCTGGCCAGGTGAGGGACCGCCAGCCCCAGAAAACTGATCGGCCCGCAATAAGCCGTGACGATAGCCGTCAATACGCCGGCCGAGAGGATAACCAGCAATCGCGCACGCTTGATGTTCAGCCCCAGATTACGGGCATAGCCATCCCCCAAAAGCAGCAGGTTGAGCGTCTTGATCAGCAGAAAAGAGAGCGGGAGCAAGATACTCATCAACAAGACGAACAGCATCATCTGGTTGCCCGACACACGGGCGAAGCTACCCAATCCCCATATCACATACGCGCGGATATCCTCTTCTACACTGAAGAATTTCAGCACACCGATGATGGCCGTAGCCACATAGCCGATCATCACGCCTACAATCAGGAGAGTAACGCTCCCCTTTATCTTCTGGGAGACGTAGGCTATCAGGGCCATAATGGATAGTGCTCCGGCTATAGCCGCCACCGAGAGAGCTATCTCGCCTATTACCCCCAGACGGCTCAACGCCACGCCTCCGATACTTCCGCTCAGAAGGATGACAAACGCCACGCCCAGGCTTGCCCCCGAACTGATACCCAGCACGGAAGGCCCCGCCAGAGGATTCCGGAAAACGGTCTGCATCTGCAGTCCGCTAATGGCCAGGCCGGCTCCTGCCGCCAGTGCGGTCAAAGCCTGGGGCAAACGTGATTTCCACACGATGTTTTGCCAGGCCACCGGCTCATGCCCCTGCTCCGTAAGGATATTCCAAATCGAATCAACCGGGATAGCCACCGACCCCAGCAGGAGATTCAGGAGGAAAAAGAGAGCGATCAATATGACCAGCAATAACATACGCCATAAATTGGAGTGTCTCATAAGCGCTTATTCTTTCAACAGATGATAAAATACGGGAGTATGTTCGGGCAACAGGTCCGGATGGAATATATGAAGCAGGTCGGCCAAAACGACTTCGGGCGATGTGGGCATCTCCTCGTAAAAGGGGGTAGTCTTCATATTACAATAGATAATCTTCCTGTCCCGGAAAGCCTTGAAGTCGGCATACCTTTCATCTTGCGCCTTCAACGCCTCATACGAGAAGCGGTCGGGATAGCTGTTCACAATCCGCCAGTAATCGGCATTGTCGGCCTGGTTATAAACCGTCTCGAAATCAAGCATGATACCGCCCGAACGCTCGTCGTGCTTCAGGAAATAATCGGCTCCGGCATCTTTGAACAATTGCGCGAGGAAGCTACGCCCCCCCACCGCATACCAGTTTCCGCCCCTCAGCTCTCCGCTGAACACCACCGGCCGGTAGGTTATCTTTCCCTCTTCGGTCAGGGCCTTCAATTCGTTATAACGCTTCTCGATGGAGGCAAAACAGGTGTTCGCCTCCTGCTCCAGGCCACACAATAGCCCCACAAACTTAATCCATTCCGCTTGTCCCAAAGGAGTCGTTTCCTTATAGCCCAGATGGGGAATCAACGGGATTCCTACATCTTTCAATACATCATATCCGCCACGCTTGTACGGAGAAATCAGAATCAGATCGGGGTTCATACTCATCACCGCCTCATTATTGAAATTCCCCTCGATTCCGATTTTGACCGTCTGGCCCGTCTCCAACCGGTGATTCATCTCTTTGTTGAACAAATGGCGCGCGCTGGTGATTCCCACCACCCGGTCCAGCGCCTCCAGCTTGATGAAGTTTGAGAGCTGGAGAGAGGTCATGCAGATGACGCTCCGGACGGGTACCTCAATCGGAGTATAATCCGCCGGGACCGATTCCGGACGGGTCCCCCTCGGCACTAAAGCGTAACGGTATATCCGGGTTTGCCTGTTCTGAGGATCTTGGATATCCACCAGCGCGACCCCGGATTTATATTCTATTTGAAAGCCCTCTGCGTAACGGGGGGTGACCTGTTCCGCAAAACGGGTCTCCACCCGGCTTTCCGATACAGCCTCTTCCCCCTTCTTCTCAGGAGAAGACCCGGAGGAGCATCCCCCTGATAACATCAGGAGTGTCAACCCTCCGATTATGTATTTTAGTTTCATAAATCAACGTTTTCTGTTTGTTTCGGCAACAAATGTA
>DWYO01000094.1 GCA_019118725.1 Candidatus Parabacteroides intestinavium
TCCGTTCCCAAAAGAACTGAAGTCCTTATAAAATAAAAGCGTGGGAACTTTTATATTACCGTTCAGAAGTATCCCCATACTCACTACAAGTAATATAAAGCCCCACGCCTATATTATATATATGTCTTTTCTTTCAGAGCACACACATACATATAGGTATCATGGAGCGTTTATGAAGTATTATCCATTGTAGTTATGAAATTGGGGATTTCCTGAACACGGATAATGCCTTTAAACGCTTTCTCAATACATTGCCCTTTTATGGGCACGACAAAAATAAGTATAATTTTAATACGAAAAAGTAAATCGGATAATAATTTGTACTTTTTATTCCGCCAACCGGATAACTTTTCCGTTTTCTTCTATATACTTATACAACTTACGGTAAAAGGGATGTTGGGTCAACGTGGATGCATCACCCAATAAGATTAATTTCATCCGGGCACGGGTAATGGCTACATTCATCCGGCGCAAATCATTCAGAAAACCGATTTGTCCGGCTTCGTTGGCACGAACCAAGCTGATTAATATCACGTCCCTCTCCTGCCCTTGAAATCCATCGACCGTATGCACCGTAATCAGGCTTCGCAAAGGCTTGAAGAACGCATTCCGTTTTATCAAGCTCCGAAGATAATGAACCTGTGCTTTATAGGGCGAAATGACCCCGAAATCAATCCGTTCCTCCAAGACCCGCTCTTTCCCGATATTTTCGATATACACCTGGAGTTGCAATACCAGCACCTCCGCCTCTTTCCGATTTACCCGGCTCAAACTCTCCGCTTGCTGATTTTCCTCAAAATCGCACCCGGCCGTATCTGTCCAGACTATAGGAGTATCCCATTCCAGTATGCCCCGGTTCCGGACCTCAGGCGCTGCTTTCAACCGGTTATGATAGAAATAACGAGACGGGAATGTCATAATCGCCTCATTCATACGATATTGCATAGTCAGAAGAGAAACCGTATCCGGCTTTCTTTGGGCTATTTTCTGCATCAATGTCCGGTCTAATCCGTCACGCGCAGCCTCGATACACTTAATCGTAGGAGGCAACTGCTGATGATCCCCGGCCAGTATCACCCGGTCTGCCTTATGGATTGCAATCCAGCAAGCAGCCTCCAGGGCTTGCGCCGCCTCATCAATAAAAAGGGTGGTAAAATGATGATTCGTAAGCAGATGGTTGGCCGCTCCCACCAACGTACAGGCTATCACACGCGCTTCGTCAAACAGCTCCGTATCAATCTTCACCTCAAGCTCTGTCGCACGGTATTTCAGGCGTGACAGCCGGTTCCGGTCCGTATCCCTTTCGCTCCGGCTTCGATGACGCAAATTGGACTGTATCTCCCGGATAGCCTTGCGAATGCTCCAAAGCTCAGCATAATCAGGATGCGATTCAAACCGGCGTTCATACGTAAAAGAGAGCATTTTATCATTGACACGCGTCGGGTTACCGATGCGGAGCACATTCACGCCACGATCTACGAGCTTCTCTGCGATCCAATCTACCGCCGCATTACTTTGGGCCGATACAAGCACTTGGTTTTCCCGATGGAGTGTTTCATAAATGGCCTCAACCAAAGTCGTTGTCTTCCCGGTTCCCGGAGGCCCATGTACAATAGCCACATCCTTGGCTCCCAATACCCTATTGACGGCCTCCTCTTGGGAAATATTCAACCACGGGAAACGTATCGGAAACAAATCCCGATATGACGCCGGCTGCATCCCCAAAAGGATATCCCTCAGCTCCGCAATCCGGTTATTTCTTGCAGACATGACCTCTTTCAGGGCCGCAAACATCGTCTTGTAGGTAGTTTCGTCAAAATAGAGCTGGACACCCAAATCGGTTTCTCCCTGTATCTCCGCCAACGCCAATGAAGAAGGAAGAGAAACCACCATCACATCGTCCTGTACATAACTGATGACCCCCGTAAAGTTGAAATAGAACGGTTTTCCCGCCCCATCCGTCTTGAAGAAACAGACCGGGCGGCCATATTCAAAACTATGCTCTACCTCCTTTTCTTCTCGCCGCTCTACCTCTACGACCAACTGATTCAGCGAATTATAATAACTCCGGCCGATGCTGAGCGGGTACCAGCATACACCTTGTTGTATTTTCTTCCCGATGCCGATCCGCTCAGTCTGCTCGCGGTACATTTCTTTCTCATACGCATATTCCTTTTGCAATGCATCATACTGGAGCTGCAAATCGGCCAACGGAGTAATAATCTGATTCTGCATAATGATGCAAATTTATAACAAGCAAATGGAATAAGCAAAGGCCCGTATAAAAAAGGAACGCTATTTATTGTCTCCTTTTTTGCTCTTATATTTCATCTCGATAAGGAATGCGATAATCAGCCCCAAGCCGCCACACAACAAGACGGATGATCCATAAGCCGATGAAATCAAACGGGGGTCATTCTCCAATTGCACAAAAACAAACGTATTCAGCAAGAATCCCAAAAACAGACCTAATCCCAATCCGGCCAACAGACATCCCACCTTCAGGGACATAAACGACAAATCTATTTTCCGAAACGGATTAAAACTTATCTTCCCATCCATCAAAATCGGATCCATACGCTCACACATCTTCTCAATCAGCAGAATGCGCTCTTTCCGACGGATAATCAGTTCAAATAAACCATAAATCGAAGCGCAAATAATTCCGACCACGGTCGGAATACTAATAAAATCCATCATAATCTAAATTCTTTTTAAAGTTAATAAATTCTTCC
>DWYO01000095.1 GCA_019118725.1 Candidatus Parabacteroides intestinavium
CCATGGAAATATGTTCGGCATCAAGGAATTTTTTAATAAGGTAAACAAGAAAAACGGAAAAGTTCAGTCTACCATTAAAGATATCCGGAAAGAGCTGAAAGGTCTGGAGGCGAAAGAGAATTTGAGTGCAGAGGAGTCTGCCCGGAAAGAGGAACTCCTAAAGCAATTGGATGAGGCTAATAAATCTTTATTCAAACCTATCATTGGGTGCGAATGCTATTGTGCACGTAATAATCGCCATAAAAAAGATGAAAAAGAGGATCTGAGCGGATGGCATTTAATCGTATTGGCCAAGAATCTGCAAGGGTATAAGAACTTGATCAAAATGGTTTCTTATTCCTGGACAGAAGGTTTTTACGGGCGTCCGCGTATTGACAAGGAACTGTTGGAACATTACCACGAAGGGCTTATAGTCTGCTCGGCTTGCTTGGGTGGAGAAATTCCCCAAAAGATTATGCGCGGAAATATCCGAGGTGCGGAAGAAGCTATTCTTTGGTTCAAGAATCTTTTTGGTGAGGATTATTATTTAGAACTGCAACGCCACGAAACCCATCGTCCTGACGCAGAACAAGGCACTTACAAACGCCAAGTTGAGGTCAACAAGGTATTGATAGAACTGGCATACAAGCATAATATCAAATTAATCGCAAGCAATGATGTCCATTTTGTCAACGAAGAAGATGCCGACGCTCATGACCGGCTGATCTGCTTGAGTACCGGAAAGGATTTAAACGATCCGACACGCATGCGGTACACCAAGCAAGAATGGTTGAAGACAACGGCTGAAATGAATCAAATCTTTGCAGATGTTCCGGAAGCGCTCCGCAACACGTTAGAGGTAGCAGACAAAGTAGAATTTTACAGCATTGATAGTGCACCGATTATGCCCACTTTCAACATTCCTGAAGATTTCGGAACAGAAAAAGGATACCGGGAAAAATTCTCTGAAAAGAATCTGTTTGATGAGTTTACACAAGACGAGAACGGGAATGTTGTCTTAACGCAAGAAGACGCAGAAGCAAAGATCAAGAAGTTAGGCGGCTATGAGAAATTATACCGGATCAAATTAGAAGCCGATTATCTGGCTAAACTCACATACGAGGGGGCAAAAGTACTTTATGGAGATCCGCTATCCGAAGAAGTGGCTGAACGGCTAAAGTTCGAACTCCATATTATGAAAACAATGGGTTTCCCGGGATATTTCTTGATTGTACAAGACTTTATCCGCGCGGCGCGCGAAGAACTGGGTGTCTCGGTCGGACCGGGACGTGGATCTGCCGCCGGATCTGCCGTAGCTTATTGTTTAGGCATAACAAAAATCGACCCGATTAAATATGATTTGCTGTTTGAACGTTTCCTGAACCCGGACCGTATCTCATTGCCTGATATTGATACGGACTTTGATGATGATGGCCGTGGAGAGGTGTTGCGTTGGGTTACTGACAAATATGGGGCAGAACGTGTCGCGCATATCATCACTTACGGTACAATGGCTATGAAATTAGCCATTAAGGATGTGGCTCGTGTGGAAAAGCTCTCATTAGCTGAATCCAATCGTCTGGCCAAACTGGTTCCGGATAAAATCCCGGACATGAAGAAATTCAAGTTGAAAGACGCCATCGAATATGTTCCAGAACTGAAAGCCGCGGCAACCGGAGCAGACCCTTTAGTGAGAGACACGTTAAAATATGCTCAAATGCTGGAGGGGAACGTACGCAATACCGGAGTTCATGCCTGTGGCGTCATCATCGGACGTTATGATATTTCAGACATAGTGCCGGTGAGTACGGCGAAAGACAAAGATACCGGCGAGGAAATGCTGGTTACTCAATATGAGGGTTCCGTCATCGAAGAAACAGGGTTAATTAAGATGGACTTCCTCGGACTGAAAACCTTATCAATCATTAAAGATGCTGTCGAAAATATCCGACTCACAACGGGAAAAGTATTAGATATTGACCATATAAGCCTGGAAGACCCTGAGACCTACAAACTCTATTGCGAAGGAAGAACTACCGGAACATTCCAGTTTGAATCGGCCGGTATGCAAAAATACTTGAAAGAGTTACAGCCTTCGAAATTTGAGGATCTGATAGCCATGAATGCCTTGTACCGGCCGGGACCTATGGACTATATCCCTTCTTTCATTGCCCGGAAACATGGGAAAGAAGAAATAAAATACGATATTCCGGTCATGGAACGTTATCTGAAAGACACTTATGGCATTACAGTTTATCAAGAGCAGGTCATGCTGTTGTCACGCCTATTGGCAAACTTCACCCGAGGCGAAAGTGACGCTTTGCGAAAAGCTATGGGTAAGAAGTTGATTGATAAAATGAATGCCCTCAAAGAGAAATTCATGAAAGGCGGAGAAGCAAACGGATATAAAGCGGAGACCCTGAACAAGATCTGGTGCGATTGGGAGAAATTTGCTTCGTATGCATTCAACAAAAGTCACGCCACCTGTTATTCATGGGTAGCTTACCAAACAGCTTTCTTAAAAGCGAACTATCCTTCCGAATATATGGCTGCCGTATTGAGCCGAAGTTTGTCGAATATCTCTGATATTACCAAGTTTATGGACGAATGCAAGGCTATGGGAATTTTAGTTTTAGGGCCGGATGTCAATGAATCTTTCTTGAAGTTCAGTGTAGACGAGCAGAAAAATATTCGTTTTGGATTAGCGGCTATCAAAGGAGTCGGTGAGTCGGCCGTGATGAATATCATAGACGAACGTAAAAAGAACGGGCACTATAAAGATATCTTCGATTTCGTTGAACGTGTCAGTCTTTCGGCTTGTAATAGAAAAACAATGGAATCGTTGGCTTTGGCTGGAGCCTTGGATGGTTTTGGCATTCCGCGTGAGTCATTCTTTGCTGACAATGGCAAAGGAGAGACTTTCATGGATATTCTGTTGCGCTACGGGAATAAGTATCAAATGGATAAAGCGACTTCAGCTGCGTCATTATTCGGCGATGATAATTTCGTGGCTATAGCAAAACCCGAAATTCCCCATTGCGAACGCTGGAGTGATTTGGAACGGCTGAACAAAGAAAAAGAATTAGTAGGCATTTACCTTTCAGCCCATCCGCTGGACGAATATCGCATTATTTTAAATTATGTATGCAATACAGGCATGGCCGAACTGGATGATAAAGAAAGTATTGTTGATCGAGATATACTACTTGGGGGTATTGTTACCGGATTTCGCGAAGGAATGACCAAAACAGGCAAGCCGTATGGCATTTTAAGAATGGAAGATTTTACCGGAAGTGGAGAAATCGCTCTGTTCGGACAAAACTATATTGACTATGCAAAGTACGGGAAAGAAGGAATGTACCTTTTGGTATCCGGAAAAATGGAACCCAGGAAATATAATGAAAATGTACTTGATTTCCGCATCGCCTCAATCAAACTATTGCAAGACGAAAAAGATAGCCTGATTGACAACATCAGTATTACGCTTCCTATCCATGATTTGGACGAACAAACTGTCAACGAGTTGACTACGATAATCCACAACAATCCAGGAAACAGTTTGCTTTACTTCAAGGTAGTCGACGGGAATAACAATATATCGTTAAATCTGTTTTCACGGAGCGTACGGTTGAATGTAACCAAAGAGCTGGTCGATTATTTGACCGAAAACGAAAATATTGACTTTAAAATAAATGGATAAAATTAGGGGCAGGAAATAAAATTTCGTATTTTTGCCAACGTTTTTTGCAACGATATTAGATTTAAATCATTTATAAATATGGCTTTACAAATTACTGACGCAAACTTTAATGAGTATGCAAATTCGGGAAAACCGATGGTGCTGGATTTCTGGGCTGAGTGGTGCGGTCCGTGCAGAATGGTTTCTCCAATTATCGATGAATTAGCCCAAGATTATGAAGGGCGTGTGATAATCGGAAAAATGGATGTGGACAATAATGACGAAGTTGTAGGTCAATTCGGCATTCGAAACATTCCGACCGTGTTATTTTTAAAGAATGGCGAAATGGTTGACAAAATCGTGGGTGCTACCAGCAAAGACAAATTTGTTGAGAAAATTGAAGCTATGCTCAAATAACTCATTTCCCGAACTTATGCATTTCAAGAAGAGGATGTATCTTTGGAGGTACACCCTCTTCTTGTTTTTATAAATGTTCTTTTCTCGTGTGGCCATTGGGCGCCTCATCAAATCGCAGCAAACCGGCGGATGCCGGCATCCCATACAGGAAGAGTTTGTATAAGTCGGACCGCTTCGGCAGGCGAATTCGTGACCGTCCACATTCCTGCATGTTGCTCCCGCATAAAGTTCTCTTCTACCGCCTTGTGGAGCATCGCTAACAGAGGGTCAAAATAATGATTGATATTCAGGATGACAATCGGATTCAGATATAACCCCAGTTGCTTCCAGGTAATAATTTCCAGCAACTCCTCCAAAGTCCCGCAGCCTCCAGGCAAGGCAATGATGGCATTCGAGAGGCGTGCCATTGTCTGCTTCCGTTCGTGCATATCTTTAACTTCGATGAGCTGGCTCAATCCGGTGTGATTCCATCCCTGCTCCACCATGAAGTGCGGGATAACCCCTGTAACCGTTCCACCTTCTGCTAAAGCTGCATCCGACAAGGCTCCCATCAACCCAATATTGCTTGCCCCGTTAATGATTCCAATCCGTTCTTGTGCTAATAAACTACCCAATTGTCTGGCAGCAGCAAAATAAATTTCCGCTATTTTCGTACTTGAAGCACAATACACACAAACATTCATAAACGTTTCTTTAAAGTGAATAAACAATTATCATTCCCCCGCTAACCAGGAGGCTGGATTCAATTTGGTTCTCTCTTTCCAAAGCTGGAAATGGAGGATAGTGGTGTTGTTATCTTCCGGATCAGAGAAAATTTTCCCGATGGCTTGTCGGGTACTGACTTTATCGCCGGCTTTGACATACACTTGGCTCAAGTTACTATAAACAGTAAGATAATTACCATGACGGATAATAACCGAATTATTGTACCCCGGGACCATGAAGATACGGGTAACCTCTCCGTTGAATACCGCGCGGGCATCTGCTCCCGGCGTAGTCTGGATATCAATACCGTTATTATTGGTACGTACATATTTCAGCTCTTGATGTTGTTGCTCACCAAACCGTCCGACAATCGTATGCGATCCGGATACCGGATAAGGTAATTGTCCGCGATTGCCGGAAAAATTGGCGGATAAAGCCCTTTCTACTTTTGTCATGGCATAGCCGCCTTTCACATCTGCCTTACGTTCGGCTTCCGGACTTTTCCCTTTATTGGCTTTGGCAAGGCGCTCTCTTTCAGCGCGGGCTTTTGCCTCAGCTTCAGCAATCTCCTTCGCAATCTGCTGTTCGATCATGCGATCAAGCTGTTGAGCCTGCTTCTGTTTTTGTCTTAGTTGAGCTTGAAGCAGACTTTTCTTCTTGTTGAGCTCTTTGACCTCCTTCTGCTGGTCGGCCTCTTCCAATTGAAGTTTCTTTTGTTCTTCTTCCCGATTGGCCAACAACGATTGTTTTTCCGCTTTGGTCTTCGCCAATTCGTTTTGTTTTTTAGTAATCTCCGCTTGTTTCTCTACAATGCCAAGGGCTTGCTGTTTTTGCCAGTTTGCATATTCACGCAAATAACGCAATCGGCGCAAAGATTGGGCAAAATTGTCTGCCGAAAGGATAAACAACAATTTGTCTTGGGAAGAATGTCGTTTATACATACTCCGAACAGACTTACCATAGTTCTGCTGTTTCTCTTTCAATTCCGTTTCCAATCGGTCTATTTGCTTTGCCATATCCGCCATTTGTTCGTTGATGGCATTGATCTCTTGTCCGAGCAGACTGATAACCTTTTTCCGAGAAAGAATCTGTTGGGATAAAAGGTTTAACCGACGCAGGTAATCTTTGGTCGTAGCCTGTGTCTGATCCAATAATGCGCTGGTACGCTTTATTTCCGCCAATGCTTCTTTACGCTGCTTTTCCAATTCCTGTACACGGGCGGAATTCTGCCCCATAGCCAAGCAAGAGAAGCCAACCAATATCATCAACCAAACGTATTTCATAATGTACAAACAAATAAACACTAAAACTAAAGAACCCAACAATTACGGGAACAAAGATTTTAAGATCTGATCCAGAGTGACACGCTTATATTTGGACGGAATCTGGAACTCCATCTTTAAGGCTTTATTCCATTGCATACGCGAATAATAGATGCTCATCCCTCCTTTTGATTTTCCTTCCTCCAACAACGATACTTCCATGCGCTGAGGAAAAAACTTTTGCCCTTCAGTAACTTGGAAATCCGCATATTGCCAAAGCAACGCATAGCGGTCTATCTTATCCGATATCCGTGTAGAAAGCAGTTTCTCTTCATTATCCGCCTTAAAAAGATAATGCAGGTCCATCCGGTCTTCGGTATGCAGGCTCGTTATCATTCCCTCGCGATCCAACTTAAAATGATTATACAGAAAATCATCGACCTCCTTTTCGCCCGGCAAAAACAATTGATTCAGGAAAAGTGCCTGTAGGTTGTAAAAATTAAAGTCGATAGGCAATTGCCCCCTGAATCCGGCATAGTTCTCTGCAAAATAACGCCGGTTCATCCGGTCCAACAACTTGATGCTATCTGTGCTCAACTCGATACGGAACATCTCAATTCCCAAGAAAGGCTGAACCGATAGCTGAAGAGCACTATCCTTGACCAGCTTCATTTCCACACGCGAACCGATACTTTTATCGGCTGTATTCAAATCTATGCTCAACCGGGCAGACAAGGTGTGGAACTGTACCTCTTGCTCCTGCATGGATGCGACAAATTCGTCCAGCGCTTTCGTGTTAGCTTTTCCGGAGGTACCGGGAGCCTTACTGGTCTTACAACTATTCAACAGGAACAATCCAATCACCAGCAAAAAGGGCAGAATATGTATCAGACTCTTTTTCATTTTGCCTCTAAATCTTCAATATAGATACCTTTTTCTATTTTCTCGTCCAAGATTTTGGACTCTTTGCCCATTTCCTTGGCTTTCTTCCATTGCTCGATGGCTTTTTCCTTGTCGCCTGTCATGTAAAGGATATCCCCATAATGATCTACCAGCTCTGCACTTTTATCCTTATCTTTCGACAAAGCATTTTCTATATAAATTTTAGCCAAGGTATAATTGCCTTGCATGAAGAATACCCACGCGTATGTATCCAAGTATGTTGCATTGTCCGGCTCCAATTTAATACATTGCGCCGCCATACGCTCTGCTTTCTTCAGGTCGGTCTTATCCAAAGTCAGGAAATAACTGTAATTGTTCAAGACAAATACATTATTCTCATTATATTTCAGAGCCTCGTCATAAGCTTTATACATCTCTTCTTTCCGTTCCATCTGGTAATAAATATCCCCCATCTGGCCATAAAAATTGGAAATCAGCCCCATGTTTTCTTTAGGAATAACTTTTAGTCCCTCCTGATAAGTCTCTAAGGATTTTTGATAGTCCCCCTTTTGGTAATAACCGATACCTAAATAGAAATAATACTCGGGCGACTTCGGGAATAGCCCGATGCACTTCTCACACACACGAATAATTTCCGGTACATCTTCCGATTTGAGAGACATATTCAACAATTGTTGCCAAGCGGCTTCATTATCCGGTGCCATCTCGGTCACCAATTGAAACTGAAATTTCGCCTCTTCCTCTTTATTTTGTGCCAAAAGCAGACTTCCGTACATCAATTTCAGCTCGGTATCTTCCGGATGTTGCTCCATCAAGGTCTGGAAAAGAGTGTTCGCCTTATCCAATCCCTGCTTAGTCTGTTGCAAACGCTGAATATAACGAGACAAGATAGCCACTTTCGTATCGACATCCAATTCTTCATTGACTAATGCAGCACGAATCTCATTTTCAGCAGCATCCTTATCTCCTTTCGCATCATAATAGTTTGCCATCGAAACGATATAACGCGGATCATCAGGATCTATTTCATGTGCTTTTTGGAAACAAGCCAAAGCCTTGTCCAGCTCCTTGTTCTCCAAATGCAAATCTCCCATAAGCAATTGGTAACGGGCATTCATCGGATACTCATTGGCCAGCTTTTCCACTTCACGGAATGCGCTATCCGGCTGGTTTATCGACTGATAAAGTTTATACTTCTGAAGGGATAAGGCTTCATTCATGCCTACACTCGATTCCAAGGCATCATAAGCCTGTATGGCTTCGCCAATTTCCCCCTCTTGCGTCAAAGCATCAGCCAAGTAATAATTCAACTCAACTTTATCCGGATATCGCTTGACCAGTTCCCGATAAGACTCGGAAGCTTCGCCATACATGCCCAAATTACGCTCCAACCCGGCCAAAGTAATCCGGTAGGTGAAATTATCGCTGCTATTAGCCACCGCACGTCTCAGCATATCGACGGCCTTTTCCGGCCGATTCCGCTGGAGATAGAACATAGAAAGTTCAAACAATACCGGTGAGGAGGTCGAGTCTATTTCCAAACAATAAGAAAACATGTCAAAAGCAGCATCATATTTCCCGGCATTCTTTAACTTCGCCCCTTCGTAATACAGGTAATCAAATTTGCGCTGTTCAGCTGAGGTCAATTCCCCCTGAACATCCGGAATATTCTTTTTCACGCCCGTAGCTCCTGCCGGAAGCGCACAAGCTCCAAGCAAGGCCCCCAAACAGATTGCCTTTATGAATTGACAATTTCTGTTTTTCCTTCTGTCTAATGCTTCATTCTTCATTCTTCGTTCCTTATTTACCTGTGTGTCCGAATCCGCCCGCACCCCGTTCGGTTTCGCTCAACACCTCGACCGGTTGCCATTCCACTTGTTGATATGCGGCAATGACCATTTGACAAATCCGTTCGCCATCCTTTACAACAAACGGTTCGTTGGAAAGGTTCGCCAGAATCACACCAATCTCCCCACGATAGTCGGCATCAATAGTGCCTGGCGTATTCAGAAGTGTTATGCCATGTTTTAAAGCCAGTCCACTACGTGGACGCATTTGGGCTTCGTAACCGTCCGGAAGAGCGATGTATAATCCTGTAGGTATCAATTTCCGTTCTAACGGTTTGATTTCTACTGGCTCCGACAGATTTGCCCGAATATCCATACCGGCTGATTGTAAAGTTGCATAACTCGGTAACGGGTGATGCGATTTATTGATGATCTGTACCTTCATATTCTTCCTTTTGTCCTTTATATTTATTTCTTTCTGCTTACAAATTGTTTAATTCACATAGGTGAATTAATTGCATCACAACTGTGATTTAATTAATTCACAAGTGTGATGCAACGAATAGATTCGGCAATCGAATTACTTTCCGGACCATACCGATAAAATTTTCGGTCAGGCGTGCCAATCTCCATTATCTTTTATCAATTGAATCAAACGTTCTACGGCATCTTCTTCCGGAATATTTTTCAGAATACATTCTTTCCCTTTGTAGAGGCTGATGCGGTTTACCCCCGCACCCACATAGCCATAGTCAGCATCCGCCATTTCGCCCGGACCATTCACGATACACCCCATAATTCCTATTTTCAGGCCTTTCAAGTGCGAGGTGGCCTCTTTGATACGGGCTATCGTTGTCTGTAAGTCATAAAGAGTTCGTCCGCAACTCGGACAAGAAATATATTCCGTTTTGCTGATGCGTACTTTAGCCGCCTGCAAAATACCGAACATCGTATTGTCCAAGATTGGTTCCGGGATAGCATCATCATGCAACATGACCCCATCTCCAAATCCATCCAAAAGCAATGCCCCCAGATCTGCTGCAGATTTTAATTGGAGAGATTCGATTTCTTTATCGTTGTATTCACGATGTAAGATAACCGGTACATCTACACCGGCACGCCAAAGTTTGTGCAATGCCGCGCGTTGTTCCCCCACACCATTCTGATGATGCGTGCTCAAAATGATTACCGCAGACTTGTCTTCTTGTAAGATACGCAACATTTTATCTGTCAAATCCGGATAAGTCAAGCGGATAAATTTCAACGGAGCATCCAGCTCCTTCATTTCTTCTGCATCAGAGGCTATAAAGTAAGGGAACGCATTGGGACGAGGTTGCCAAAAATGGGCATCGACCAAAAGTTTGAATTTATCCGGCAAGTTATCCGGATTCTCTTGGCCAATATACAGATAGTCCGGGTGGAAGTTCGGGCTAAACTCAAAGTTCCCTTGCGAACGGTCTGAGATAACGACCGGAAGGCATCCATAACCAATGCCTTCTATAACACGTGTACGTCGGCGTTCGCACGATATCGGGTCGTAGGCCAGAGCAGTCTCGCCGGGAATAGGCTGGTGACCTTGACGCTCAAGGATATAATTCACCAACTTTTGTGCCACAGGAATCTCGGCTTCCGGTTCCTCACTTAAAGAAACACGAATAGTATCGCCTATCCCGTCAGCCAGCAGAGCACCGATTCCAACGGCACTCTTGATACGTCCGTCCTCTCCATCTCCCGCTTCGGTAACCCCCAAATGCAGCGGATAATGCATATCTTCTTTGTCCATCGTTTCAACCAGCAGACGAACAGTCTTTACCATGACTACCGTATTGGAGGCTTTTATGGAAATGACCACATCTGGAAAATCTTCATCGCGACAAATCCGTAAGAATTCCATGCACGACTCCACCATTCCACGAGGAGTATCTCCATAACGGCTCATAATACGATCGGAGAGCGAGCCATGGTTAACACCAATCCGGATAGCCGTGTGGTACTCTTTGCAGATGTTCAAGAAAGGGACAAACCGGTCTCGAATCTTCTGAAGTTCAGCGGCATATTCTTCGTCTGTATATTCCTGATGGCTGAAGGTCTTGACACGGTCTACGTAATTGCCCGGATTTATGCGTACTTTCTCCACCTCCGTAGCAGCAGCATCGGCTGCTTTCGGATTAAAATGGATATCGGCTACGAGTGGAGTTGTATAGCCTTTCTCATTCAAAGCACGCCTAATATGACCTAAATTATGGGCCTCGCGTTCACCTTGTGCCGTAAATCGGACATATTCCGCTCCGGCCTCAATCATACGGATAGCTTGTGCTACGGCTGCATCCGTATCCATGGTCGATACATTGGCCATCGACTGGATGCGAATCTGATTTTCACCCCCCAATGGTGTATTGCCGATTCGGACCACCGATGATTTTCGACGGGAATAATTAAAAAAATCCATACTTGCAATGGGACATTGACAATAGACAATTGACAATGTCAGAAACGACCTCATTGTCAATTGTCAATCATCAATTGCCAATTAGTTTGTTTTAAATTTGAAAGAAACTTTCGCCAAATCTTCATTGGCTTTCACGATCTTCTTTTTCAAGTCTTCTTTGTATTGGGCTAATTTGACCTGCAGGGCGTCATCTCCTACAGCCAACATTTGTACCGCCAGAATGCCCGCATTGAGCGAAGCATTGATACCAACGGTAGCGACCGGTATTCCCGGAGGCATCTGCACTATGGCCAGCAGAGCGTCCATACCGTCTAACGTCGAATTGATCGGAACACCGATTACCGGCACGGTTGTCATTGAGGCTATTACTCCACACAAATGTGCCGCCATACCAGCCGCCGCGATAATTACTTTGATACCACGTTCTTTGGCACCTTTAGCAAACTTCTCAACCTCTTCCGGAGTACGATGGGCCGACAATGCATGCATCTCGAACGGAATTTCCATCTCATCCAAGAATTTTGCGGCCTTCTCCATGACGGGCAGATCTGAAGTGCTTCCCATTATAATACTTACTACTGGAGTCATCTTCTTTCGCTAATTGAAAATTGAAAATTAGAAATTGAAAATTGGAAGAAACGGAGCCTCCGTTGTTCCTCCAACTTTCACTTTCTTTTGTATTTACTTATTAATTGTCTTTTCGTATGCAGCTGCATCAAGCAAGTCGTCCAGTTCAGCCGGGTCAGATACGGAAATTTTGATAATCCAACCTTTACCGTATGCATCCTCGTTAACCAATTGCGGAGCATCTTCCAATTCCGGATTAACTTCCAGTACTTCTCCACTTACCGGCATGAACAGGTCTGATACGGTCTTCACCGCTTCGATTGTTCCAAAAACTTCTTCTTTACCTACGGTTTCACCTTCGGTTGTAATGTCTACGTAAACAATTTCACCCAATTCGCTTTGCGCATAGTCT
>DWYO01000096.1 GCA_019118725.1 Candidatus Parabacteroides intestinavium
AATAATAGCTGAATATTCCGCGCAATCAGTCGCTTACTGAGTTTGTCGATAGGATGTGTCAGTTCCAGTTTTATTTTGTCTAAGCAATCTAGAATAATTCCTTTTTCTTCGTCTGAAAGATGCAAAGCTTCTGAGGAGTTGTAGGAAAAAAACGAATAAGACTTGATTTCTTGACCTAAAGAAGTACCTTTGATTAGATCGGGGTGGAATAGAATACCCCGTCCTTTGGGTTGTGTCCCTTTGAGCATTTCTACTTCTGTGATTTGCCCGGGAGCAATGCTGACAACTGTTCCTTCTTGATAGTCATATATCCGTTTCCCATAACGGATATCACCACATTTTGTGTCTTTCAGAAATAAGGCATAGATGCCATAATTGAGCGTGAAATGCTCGGGATATCCTTGGGCGCTTGATAAATCAACTACGCTGACTAAAGGATGTAAAGTCTCTAAACCGAATATTTTGTTGTATTTGTCTATCGTATCTATATTAATAATATCGTTCATATTTTTAGTTTATGAGTTTGTAAGTTTATTAGGTCGAATCGGTAAAATCTTCTTGGTATTAGCAAAGGTAAACAATAAAACCATTGGATGTACCTTTCGGATATTAGAATCTGTAAATAAGGTATAACTAACCGTAATATAGATACAGCTTCTGCTTTTTGGGGTATTACTTTTGTAATAATAAAAAGTCATTTTTTGAATAATATAAAAAGCAAAGAGATGAAAACGAAACTGACATTAATTTTATTGGCAATGGTTACAATGTGTATGACTGTAAATGCGCAGAAAAATGGGGCTTCGGCTCCAGAAGCTTCGAAAGTCCTGATAGCTTATTTTTCAGCAACCGGTACTACGGCCGGGGTCGCAAATAAAATCGCGAACGTGACAGGGGGAAAACTCTATCGGATCCTTCCTGAAACGGATTATAGCCGGGCGGATTTGAATTGGAATAACAAACAATCACGTTCGTCCGTAGAGATGAATGATCCGAAAGTCCGCCCTACCTTGAAAGACAAAAATGTGAATGCCGCAGATTATGATGTTGTCTTTCTCGGATATCCGATTTGGTGGGATAAGGCTCCACGTATCATCAATACATTCATTGAAGCGTATGATTGGAAAGGCAAACGGATTATTCCCTTTGCGACCTCAGGAGGAAGCAGCATTCGTAACAGTGTGAAGGAATTGAAAGAAAATTATCCGGACCTGACTTGGGAAGAAGGCCGGTTGCTGAACGGAGCGGATGAAAGTTCTATCCGTAAATGGACAGCTCAATTCGGTTTTTAATGAACCTGCTTATTCATTGCCGTCCCCAGCGGGGATAGTCCGAATCCTGCCGGAGAAGCACTATTCCCGGCGGGGACAGTATCAATCCGTCAGGATAACCACTTTCCCCGGCGGGGACAACGCTAATCGGCGCGGAGAAGCACTTTCCCCGCTGGGGACAACCGAAATCGGGACGGATTGGAACTTTCCCCTATTGCGGGCTTGGCTCACCGGAAAGATAATCTTATTGTGTGATAGAAACGGGCTGGTGCATCATGCAATTTTCAATCATACGAGCCATCTCTGTAGGCGGGATTTTTTCTATCAGGCGCAGATCTCTTCCCTTCTCGTCCGGTGTCCAGCCATTCTCTCCTTCATCATTCAATATGCGGAACGTTCCCCTTTCCACTTCATAATAAGGCGCATAACCTTTGATGGCCACCCAAACGGCGGTCAAGTCCCAGCTCATTCTTCCCTCTGGATCTCCCTCTGCAAAGCAGAGCGTGTACACATCCTTCACGGGATTTCCTTCACCGGGTTGTTCTACCAATCGTTTACCCGTAAGCACCTTGTCGCCAATTTCAAATCCGCTATAGAGGATTTCCGTAGGCCATTCTTCCGTCACTTTGCGGGATGCAGGCACATCGCAATATACATTAAACTCTTTCCCTTGCGGAAAGGCACCCGCCATAGCCACAACCCTCTTCACTTTCTTTGCCACCAGTTCTTTCCCCGAAAGCGGACTATATGCATCTCCTTCGGAAAGCAATAGATCTTTCAGATTTGTGAAGAATCCTATCGTGCAAATTACCACACTACTATCCGGTTGCGCACTTAATATTTCCCGATATACCTGTACGGCATCCGGTGCGTCTGAGGTACGAGCTGTCTGATGCGGATAATGTTCTGGTAAGAAATCCGTCCACTTTTTTTGATGCCAGGTAGTCATAGACACGCCTCCTTCACTTTTGGGAGCCCCCAGGGGCATGTCCGGATGATTAAAATAGGTATTCAATACGTCAAGGCACGGAACGGTACGTTCTTCCTTATTGGAAGATAGGGTAGCCAGCACTTGCACTTCTCCGCTATCGGCCAATGCGTACATCACCGCTACGGCGCCTACATCATCATAATCCGGCCCCATATCGGTATCCAAAATTAGTCGGACAGGTTCCGGAGCTGTAGTAACAGGTTGCTTCGATGATACATTCTTTTCGTTACAAGCCCACAAGCACATGGCCAAAATCGCATATCCTGTCCATTTGATAAAAGAAAACATAGGTATTTTATTTTTTTTTGAGTTTTGTTCCGTGAACAAAGGTATCCTTTTTATTTTTCTTTTCCAAAAAGGGCGGATTTTTTTGTGCCTATCTTTGTGAGCGTTTATGCCTATGTTTGCTTTCGTTTATGCCTATGTTTGTTTTTGTTTATGCCTATCTTTTCCGACAAAGGGTGCATGCTTTTGTTATTCTCAAGGGAATCATTAACTTTGTTCCGTTTTTATAGAGAATGACAATTATGCGAATTATTGAAATATGCGCGAATTCCGCTCAGAGTTGTGTGGAAGCGGAGGCTGGAGGAGCCAAGCGGGTAGAATTGTGTGCCGGCATACCGGAAGGGGGAACGACACCCAGTTATGGGGAGATCCGTATGGCGCAGCGCCTGACCTCGAAAATTGATATTAACGTGATTATCCGTCCGCGTGGAGGGGATTTCCTTTATACAGAGGCGGAGATTGGTTCGATGCTGCTGGATATAGAATTGTGTAAGCAGTTAGGGGTTCATGGCGTGGTGTTCGGGTGTCTGACTAAAGAGGGGGATATCGATGTCCCGTTGATGCGCCGGCTGATAGAGACGGCTGCCCCCTTGTCGGTTACGTGCCATCGCGCTTTCGATGTATGCCGGGATCCGTTTCGGGCAATGGAAGAATTGATTGATTTAGGATGCGACCGTATTCTTACTTCAGGTCAACAATCGGATGCGGTAAAAGGTATTCCGATGATTAAACAACTGGTGGAACGTGCCGATGACCGTATTATTATTATGCCCGGTTGTGGGGTACGAGAGGAAAATATAGCTTTAATCGAACAAGAAACAGGGGCAAAAGAATTTCATACCTCAGCCCGTAGTGTGCTTTATAGCCGGATGGAATACCGGAACGAACAGGTCCCAATGGGAAGCAATGTTGTAACTTCGGAGTTCGAAACTGTGCAAACTGATAGGGAAAAGGTGAAAAGAGTTGTAGGAAATTTCATTTTCTCGTAAATTTTTTTTTCCTTTGCGGAAAATATCATTTTTCAGATAGATTCAAGAAGAGGACACGCAAAGTTTTTGTTTTTTTAACGGACGAACGCTTATTTTATTTTGAAAGCCGATTAAAAAACCTCATCTTTGCAGGTATTAATTAGTGTTGACAGGATTAAATAGAATCTTAGAATACAATGTTGAGAATTGGAAAGTTCATTTTGTTAGGAGTTTTGATGATGACTCAATTGCCGATATGGGCACAGAACAATACGGCATCTCCTTATACTCGCTTTGGGTACGGAGAATTGGCGGATCGTTCATTCGGAGCCGGTCGTGCAATGGGTGGCGTGGGGATAGGTTTACGTTCTCCTAAACAGATAAATCCAATGAATCCGGCTTCTTATAGCTGCATGGACTCGTTGACGTTTATTTTTGATTTCGGAGCCTCTTTGCAGGCAGCGACTTATAAAGATGCTTCGAATGAGTATAAGAAGCTGAACGGAAATATAGAATATATCGCTTTGCAATTTCCGATCACACGCTGGTTGGCCATGAGTGCGGGATTGCTGCCTTATTCGTTTGTCGGGTATGAGTTTGGTGAAGCCTCCCAGATAGGAGATGAGACATATCAAAACACCTATTCCGGCAGAGGCGGATTAAACGAATTGTATGGCGGATTGTCTATAGATATATGGAAGAAGCGATTGGCGGTAGGTGCCAACTTCAGCTTTTTGTTTGGTAATATAGAACATAGCCAGAGCTTGAGTTTCGCTTCGGCGTCATCTTATATCAATAACCGTACGCAGCGTGTGGAGGTTCGGGATATGCGGATGAATTTCGGTGTTCAGTATACACATCCTCTGAGTGCAGAGGAGAGTTTGACTTTCGGTGCGACTTATTCGCCGAAGAATAGTTTAAATGCCAAAACGTATGATGGGTTGACAAGGATGAGCAGTAGTAAGGACGAGATTATAGAGTCTTCTATCGATACGATTACCGGTGTCGCTTACGATTTGCCGAATACCTTCGGTTTTGGTGTTTCCTATATGAAGTATAATAAGTTGACCATAGCTGCCGATTTTCAGTATGAAGATTGGGGCGATTCGCAATATAGAGGTGAAAGCGGAAATTTCCAGAATCGGAAACGTATTGCAGTAGGTGCTGAATACCTTCCGGATGACCGGGATAAGAATTATTTCAAGCAGATAAGATATCGTGTCGGTTTTCATTATAACAATTCTTATGTGAAAACCAACCGCAATGCGGAGAATAATTATAAAGGTTACGGATATAATGAATATGGGGTCAGTGTCGGTTTGGGATTACCGGTGATGGATTACCGTTCGTTGGTCAATGTAGCTTTTGAATATGTCAAGGTAAAGCCGGGGCACGTCTCATTGATTGATGAACAGTATTTCCGGGTTACGCTGAATTATACGTTCAATGAACGTTGGTTCTATAAGTTTAGATTGAATTAATGAATCAGTTAACTTTAATAGAAGATAATAAATATGAAGATCAAAGTTTTACTATTAGCTCTTGGCTGTACAATGGGAACATTGGGAGCTTACGCGCAGAAAGGCGTAGACAACGGAACACGATTTGGTTCTGGAGAAGATAGCGTTCGTTGTATCACAAACATCAGTTTGTTTGTGCCTTACGCTAAAGGCGGAAATTATAAAGACGCCCAGGAATTTTGGAAGATCGCCTATACTGAATGTCCGGCTTCTACAAAAGATCTTTATTTGTATGGTGTACGTATTGTCGCTTGGCAGATTGAGAATGAGAAAGATCCTGCAAAAAAGGCTCAGTTGCTAGATGATTTGATGGCGGTTTATGACAACCGTGTGAAGTATTTCGGTAATGACAAGAAATACGGTAAAGATTGGATCGTGGCTAATAAGGCCGAAGATTATGTGAAGTATGCAGGTGACAAACTGGATGCTGATAAGATGTATGGCTGGTTGAAAGAGGTCATTGATGAGACAGGCAACAAATGCGAAGTGAAAGCTACTTCTTATTTGATGTTTGCTTCTTTGAAGAAATTGCAGGCTGATCCGAATTTCAAAGATCAGTATATCCAGGATTATTTGAAGTGTGCCGAGATCATTGATTCTCAGATTCAAGCTGCTACTGCCGCTAACAATCAAAAAGAATTGAAGACTTTGCAGGCATATCAGTCGAATGTGGAATCTAACTTCGCCAATAGTGGGGCAGCTGATTGCGAAACATTAGCGAATGTATATGGTCCGAAACTGGATGAGAATAAAGATAACCTGCCGTTCTTGAAGCAGACTATCGCTTTGTTGAGAAAGTCTCGTTGCCAGGAATTGGAGGTCTATTTTAAGGCTTCTGAGTATGCTCATGCTATCGAACCGACTGCTGAGTCAGCTGTAGGTTTGGCTAAACAGGCTGTAAAGAAGAAAGATTATGATACAGCTATCAAACGTTTTGAAGAGGCTATCGGTCTGGAAACAGATGCCAATACAAAGGCTGAAGACTATTATATGATGGCGTTGCTGGAGTATGAGCAGAACAAGTATTCAAAGGCTCGTGAAGATTGCCGGAAAGCAGCTGAATTGAATCCGAATTATGGTGCTCCTTATATGTTGATCGGTAACATGTATGCTTCAACGGCTAAGTCTGTTTATCCGAGCGACCCGGTTCTGATGAGAGCTGTATATTATGCTGCTATCGATAAGTTCTTAAAAGCAAAACAAGTTGATCCGAGTTGTGAGGAAGAGGCTAATAAGCTGATCGGTTCTTATACGGCACACCTGCCTTCTACAGAAGAGGTCTTTATGCATCCGGATTTGGAAAAAGGCAAACCATTTACTATTGGCGGCTGGATCGGCGAGACGATTACGGTTAGATAATTGTATGGTATGATTCAACGTTTTCGAGGTAAAACGGATATACTGAGCATAACAACTACAACGTCTGTAGTTGTTATGCTTCTTTTGTTTTCAGTTGTTCTATTTTCCTGCAAGCCGGAGGTCAAGGAGGTGGTAGAAGTATCTTCAGACCCGGAGAAAAGCTATACGATGAAAGCAACGCAAGTGAATACGTTGATTTCAGATTCTGGTATTACTCGGTATAGAGTAAAAGCCAAAGAGTGGCTGGTGTTTGGAAATGCGAAAGAACCTCATTCTTATTTTCCGGAAGGTATCTATGTGGAGAAGTTTGACACGACTTTTCATACAGAGGCGAGTATCAAGGCCGATACAGCCTATTATTTTGATAAAAAAGGGTTGTGGCGATTGATTGGAAATGTTGAAGTGGAAAGTTTGCAGGGGGAGCGCTTTAATACTTCTGAATTGTTTTGGGATCAGAAAGCTGAAAAGGTCTATTCAGACAAGTATATTCGGATACAGCAAAAAGAACAGATTATTACAGGGATAGGTTTTGAGTCGAATCAAAATATGACGCGCTATCGCATATTTAATTCGCAAGGAGAATTTCCGGTTGAGGAAGAGGCTACCCCTCAGACTTCTGCGGATAGTGTGAAAGCGGAGAATATGATGATGGTGGATAGTTTGAAAAAGGAATAAGTGAGCAATTTAGTAAACATAGCCGTACCATTACTTTTTGTCGCATTCTTTTCAGGGATGGAGAGTGCTTTCTTGTCGGCCAATAAGCTGCGTTATGAATTGGACAAGAAGGATAAGAGTCTGACGAGCCGTATCCTGGATTTCTTTTTCCAGAATCCGGAGGCTTTTGTTTCAACTATGCTGGTTGGCAATTGCATGGCGCTGGTTGTCTATGGCTTGCAGGTAGCTGGCGTAGCGGGTGATTGGATTGCCCGATGGGTGGAGCAACAGTTGTTTGTCTTAATGCTGACCTCTTTGTCGGCTACGTTTTTGTTGCTTTTTGCGGGTGTATATCTTCCGCAGATTGTATTTCGGTTAAACCCTAATTTGTCATTGCGGTTATTTGCCGTTCCTTTATACCTTATATATATATTCTTATATCCGGTTTCGAAATTGTTGTCTTTACTTTCTTTTGTGATTTTACGGTTGGTTGGAGTAAAGAATCTGAATGTCGCGAAAGTCTATACTTTGGGTAAAATGGATTTGAATGATTTCATTCAGCAAAGTATTGACGGGGCTGCGGATAAGTCGGACATGGATACAGAGGTGAAGATGTTTCAAAACGCTTTGGACTTCTCGAATGTGCGTTTGCGTGATTGCATGATTCCGCGAACCGAGATTGTGGCGTGTGATAAAACGGCTTCTATGGATGAACTTCGGGCTCGTTTTATGGAAACTGGATTATCCAAAATCTTAGTTTATGATGAAAATATAGACAATATTATCGGTTATATTCATTCATCCGAATTATTCAATCATCCGGTAGATTGGACAACAAGAATTCGGAAAGTACCGATTGTGCCGGAGGCTATGGCTGCCAATAAACTAATGCGTGATTTGATGCAGGAAAAGAAGAGTCTGGCGGTTGTAGTGGATGAATTTGGAGGAATTACCGGTATTGTTACCTTAGAGGATCTGGTCGAAGAGATATTCGGTGAGATTGAAGATGAGCATGATGTGAAAACCAGGATAGTTAAAAAGATAACAGATGATGAGTATTTGGTTTCCGGCCGGACAGAGATCGATGCATTGAATGAAATGTTTGGTCTGGATTTGCCGGAGTCGGACGATTATCTCACGGTTGCCGGACTTATTTTACATGTATATCAGAAATTCCCCAAACTGAATGAGTCGGTTGTTTACGGGAAATATTCGTTCAAAATAGTTAAAGCAACAGCAACAAAAATAGAACTAGTACGCATGAAAATAAGAGAAGAATGAAAAAAAAGCTTGAAAATGATGTTCCTCTTTCTTTTTTTCGTATCTTCGTGCGCTAAAATAGGAAAAATATAAACTTTAAAAATAAAAAACGATAAATGGCTACGCTGGAAAAAATTAGAAGCAAAGCAGGATTGCTGGTTCTCGTGGTGGGAGTGGCTTTGTTCGCTTTTATCATCGGAGACTTTTTGAACTCTGGTTCAACTTATTTCAGACAATCGCAAGAACGTATTGCTGAAGTAGATGGTGAAGTTATTAATATTCATGATTATCAGGCGCGCATCGATGAGATGACAGAGATGTACAAGATGCAGACCGGACAAACAAGCTTCCCGGATGAGACTATGGCGCAAATCCGACAGAATGTGTTTGATATGATGGTGGAAGACATTGTCTTAGGTGAAGCAACGGAAAAAATAGGCATAGAAGTTAGCCCTGAAGAACTGTTTGATATGGTACAGGGTGAGAATATCTCTCCGTTGATTCAGCAGATGCCGATGTTTGCGAATCCTCAGACAGGTGTGTTTGACCGCAATGCTTTATTGAACTTTTTGAAAGCAATTGATAATGATAATATCGCAAGTATGCCTGTTGAGCAGCAGGATCAACTTATCAAGGCCCGTAACTTTTGGTTGTTTTGGGAAAAGAATATCAAACGTCAACGCTTAGAGCAGAAATATACAACGTTGCTGACTAAGGCTATCAGCGCGAACAAGCTGGATGCAAAAGAATCGTTTGATGAGAATGCCAAGAGCGCGGATATTGCTTATGCTATGCAGTCTTACTCAACTATTCCGGATTCTACCATTCAGGTAAGCAAGGGTGAAATTGAAAAACTGTACAATCAGCGTAAGGAGCTGTTCAAGCAAAAAGAAACGAAAGTTGTAAAATATATCTCGGTGGATATCCGTCCGAGTCAGGAGGATTACAACAACGCACAGAAAGACATCGAATCTCTGAAAGAAGAGTTCTCTGCGAAGGAAAATGTAGCAGATTTGGTAAACGAAAATTCAGAGGTGCCTTATGTGGATGCTTTCTTTACAGAGAAATCTTTTGATCCGGAATTGAAGCAATTCGCTACGACAGCTGCTGTAGGGGATGTGTACGGACCGGCTTTTGAGAATGACCGTTACAGAATGTTCAAACTGATTGCTAAGACATCGGCTCCGGATTCAGTAAAGGTAAGCCACATTATGTTAGTGGGTAGTACTGAAGCTGAAACGGCTGCCTTGGCTGATAGCTTGATGGGTGTTCTGAAGAATGGTGGTGATTTTGCCGAATTGGCTAAACAGTATTCTGCTGACCAGGCCAAGGAAAGAGGCGGTGAATTGGGCTGGTTTACGGAGGTAACTGCTCTGAGAGGGGTGAATGAAGATTTCAAGAATGTCATTTTCTCAACACCGATTAACGAGATTGCTGTTGTGAAGTCTATGTATGGTACACATTTGGTGAAGGTTACAGAAAAGACAGCCAATGTTACAAAATATAAGGTGGCTGACATAGACATGACTGTTACCCCAAGTTCTAAGACTTACAGTAATATCTACAATGATTTGAACCAGTTCTTGTCCAATAACCGTGATATCGCGAAATTGGATACAGCTGCTAAAAATGCAGGGTATAATTTGATCTCTAATGTATCGATTACTCCGGATAATCAAGTGCTGGGCTCAATTAAGGGCTCTCGTCCGGTTGTTCGTTGGGCATTCCAGAATGATAACGGAAGCGTTTCAGATATATTTGAATGTGACGATAAGTTTGTCATTGCCGCAGTAGAAAAAAGTATGCCGGCTGGTTATGCTCCGTTGGAACAGGTGGCTGCCGGATTGAAAGCCGAATTGGTCGCTCAAAAGAAAGGGGATAAGATTGCCGAAGAACTGGCTGCAAAGAATCTGACAACGGTTGATGCGTATGCACAGGCTATGAATTCATCCGTTGACAGTGTGAAGTTTATTTCTTTTGGTACACGTCGGATTTCAGGTATTGGCGTAGAGCCTAAGCTGAACGCAGCAGTGGCTTTGGCGCAGGTAGATCAGGTAAGTGCTCCTGTAAAAGGAAATAACGGGGTATATGTATTTAAAGTATATGCCGAGAATAAGGACAGCAAAGAGTACAACGAAGAGAATGCCGTACGTGCTTGGGATGCTAATAATACCTACCGTATCTCATTCCAGGCTATCCGCTCTTTGATTGATAAGGCTGATATTGAAGATAACCGTATTCGTTTCTATTAATGGAGCGTTGAAACTTATATTGAAAGAATATGAAAGAAGCCGGAGTTTTTAGGATTCCGGCTTTTTTTGTTTCGTGATTTTTTGTTCTCGTAAGACGTTGTCTTTTTTGGAAAAAGCTATGGGGGGGATAGGTCTGTGTGAATTTTTCTGATGCAGGCAATGCGTTT
>DWYO01000097.1 GCA_019118725.1 Candidatus Parabacteroides intestinavium
CTGTTGCATCTGTGTTATTTGTGTGCAATTTTATATTTTGACACACTTCCATAACTCCTTTTAACTCCAGCTACCTCCATTATAACTTCTAAAAATAACTATTTTTGCAAATCAAAACGAATAATGCGAAAAGGTGACATCTACTATAGACACAGACAATCAGGTATTCCAGGAGGCGATGCAGTTGATCAGCTATACACGCCAATCGGTATTCCTTACCGGAAAAGCAGGAACAGGTAAATCAACCTTTCTAAAATATATCTGCGCACATACCCATAAAAAATATGTGGTATTGGCTCCTACAGGTATCGCGGCCATCAATGCCGGCGGGGTTACCCTGCACTCGTTCTTCCGGTTGCCTTTCCGTCCCATGTTGCCCAACGACCCAGACCTAAGTACGGAGAAAGGACGTATTTATGAATTTTTCAAATACTCCAAGCAACAACGCAAGATACTGAACGATGTGGAACTGATCATCATTGATGAAATCTCAATGGTAAGGGCAGATATCATTGACTGTGTAGACCGCATCTTACGGGTATATTCAGGAAACTCACGCTTGCCTTTCGGCGGAAAACAGCTTCTCTTCGTAGGAGATGTCTTTCAACTGGAACCGGTTGTTCCGGCCGACCAACGGGCTATCCTGAGCCGGTTCTACCCCAATTCGTTCTTCTTCTCCGCCCATGTTTTCAAAGAGATTCATCTCGTGCCTTTGGAATTGCAGAAGGTGTATAGGCAGAGCGACCCGGTATTCATTCACATTTTGGACAAAATCCGGGGAAATACAGTCGAACAGAGTGACCTTAGCCGTCTGAATCAACGTTATAATCCCCAATTTGAACCGGGAAAAGATGATATGTATGTCACTTTGGCTACCCGAAGAGACCAAGTGGATTATATCAATGAGAAGAAATTAAACGAATTGCCTGGCAAGGAATTTGTTTCAAAAGGAAAAATCACAGGTGATTTTCCGGAATCTTCGCTCCCAACCCAACTGAACCTATCCATCAAAGAACAGGCGCAGGTCATCTTCATTGAGAATGATCGGGACAGACGATGGGTGAATGGCACGATCGGGGTGATCTCAGGCATTGATGAAGAAGGGCATGTGTATGTCATTTTGGATAATGGTCACGAATACTTGGTCGAACCCTCCTCATGGCGCAACTATCGGTATAAATACAATGAGAAAGAGAAGAAGATTGAAGAGGAAGTGATCGGCACTTTCGAGCAGCTTCCTATCCGGCTGGCATGGGCTATCACCATCCACAAGAGCCAGGGACTGACCTTCAACCGCGTAGTGATAGACCTGACCGGAGGAGTATTTGCCGGAGGCCAGACTTACGTGGCCCTCAGCCGTTGTACGTCACTGGAGGGTTTAGTACTAAAATCGCCCGTCAAACGAGGCGATGTATTTGTGCGCAAGGAAATCATTGCTTTCAGCCGTTCTTTCAATGAGCAGGGGTTGGTCGATAAGCTCCTCCAGGAGAGTGAGGCGGAAAAGCTATATGTCCAGGCAGCCAAAAGCTTTGACAAATGGGATATTCCCCAAGCCGTACAGGACTTTACGCAAGCCGTCAAACTCCAAAATCAATTAGATGACCCTAAAATTCAACGTCTGATACGAATGAAATTGTCCCGATACCAGGCCCAACGTGAGACCATCAAGTCTTTGCAGACAGAACTGCATCAGACGCGGGAGTCGCTTAAAGAATTTGCCCACGAATATTATCTGATGGGCAACGAATGCATCACACAGGCACATGACCCGCAAGCAGCCTTGCGCTGTTTTGACAAAGCATTAAAGCTGAATCCGCACTATGTGGATGCCTGGGTACGCAAAGGTGTTACCCTCTTTGACATGGAAGAAACTTACGAAGCCCTGACTTGCTTCAACAAAGCGGTGGAGATCAATCCTCAATCATTCAAGGCTCGCTATAACCGGGGAAAAACCCTTTACTTCATGCAACATATAGAGGAAGCTCTATCAGACTTTCTAAAAGCTTGTCAGCTCAAGAACGACCATATCACCACACACACCTACCTCGCCGACCTCTTTGAAAAATTAGGAGATAGAGACATGGCCAAGCTTCACGTACATAAAGCAGAGGAGCTGAGAAGGAAAAAAAGAAAGTAAGAAGCCCATCATTCACCAATTACCTAAATATAGCTATCACAACCTCCTCCAAATACCCAAAATAAGCGATTGACGCCTATTGCCATACCGCCTACCTTTGCCCCAAAATTAAGGAACGCAAAAAAGGAAATAAAAACTGATGAACAAGAGATATGTCCTTCCCATTACAGGGTTGCTAATAATTACCTCATTGTCACCAGCTTTGGCGCAACACAACCATCGCCATCATGCTGAAAGACATCATACCCATCTGGACTCCCATCGCAAGGCGCTTGTGAAAGGGCAAGTCATTTCAACCGATAAAGAACAGATTGACTTTGCTACAGTCTATTTAAAAGATACGCATTATGGCATTATAACAGACGAGAAAGGATATTTCACGTTGGAAGCTCCCGAAGGAGAATACATCTTAGTCGTGTCAGCCTTAGGGTTTGAGACGGTCGAAAAAAATATCCGATTAGACCGAAAGAAAGATGTCACTGTATCTATACCTCTGAAACAACAGGCCACCGAATTGGATGAAGTTGAAGTAGTATCAAACGGAATAAGCCGTGTGAAGCGCTCGGCATTCAATGCCGTGGCATTGGATACGAAGGAGTTTGAGAATTCGACCAAGAGCCTGAGCGATGCGTTGGCGAAGACACCGGGCATGAAGCTTCGCGAGTCGGGCGGCGTGGGTTCAGACATGCAATTGATGATGGACGGCTTCAGCGGAAAGCATATCAAGGTGTTTATTGATGGCGTGCCTCAAGAAGGGGTGGGAAGTTCCTTTGGACTGAACAATATCCCGGTGAACTTTGCCGAGCGTATCGAAGTCTATAAAGGCGTGGTACCGGTCGGTTTTGGCACGGATGCCATTGGAGGTGTGGTAAATATCATCACCAAGAAGAAGCGCGACCGCTGGTTTGCGGATGCCTCTTATTCGTATGGCTCGTTTAATACGCATAAGTCGTATGTGAACTTTGGACAGACCTTTAAGAATGGCTTCACGTATGAGATTAATGCTTTCCAGAACTATTCGGACAACGACTATCACGTGGACGCCAATGTGGAGGTATTCAACTTCCAACCGGACGGATCGGTGTCGACATACATCGATACACGCAACAAGGTACGGGTGAAACGTTTCAATGATACCTATCATAATGAAGCCGTCATAGGGAAGCTGGGTGTCGTAGACAAGGCATGGGCAGACCGCTTGATGTTTGGCTTTACCTATTCGCACATGTATCAGGAAGTGCAGACCGGTGTACGCCAGGTGACGGTCTATGGCGACAAGCATCGCTATGGGCACTCTTTTATGCCATCGGTCGAATACCGCAAGCGCGACCTCCTCACCAAAGGATTGGACGTAGTCTTTACCGCGAATTACAACCGTAATGCCACAACAAATGTGGATACTTCTTACTACCATTATAACTGGTACGGCGAGCGGTATCGGATGAATACGCCGGGCGAACAGTCTCGCCAGTTCTCGCGGGCGGATAATGATAACTGGAACGGCACGTTGACGGTAAACTATCGTCTGGGCAAGGCACATACGTTCACGTTCAACCATGTGATGAACCTGTTCCACCGGCAGAATACCTCTATGCTGGCCATCGAGGAGGAGGAGGATGCCATTGCCAAGGAGACGCGCAAGAACATCTCCGGGCTGTCATACCGCTTGATGCCTACCGAGAAGTGGAACCTATCCGTGTTCGGGAAATATTACCACCAGTTTGTAGCCGGTCCTATGGCGGAAGATGCGACACAGAGCAACTATATCCGTACAACGCGCAATGTCAGCTCGATGGGTTACGGGGCGGCAGGTACTTACTTTGTCTTGCCGGAGTTGCAGGCGAAGCTCTCTTACGAGAAAGCGTACCGTTTGCCCACGATCGAGGAGATGTTCGGCGACGAGGACTTGGAGATGGGCGATGTAAGTATCCGTCCGGAGAATAGCGATAATATCAACCTGAACGTGAGCTACAACAAAACCTTCGGTCGCCACTCGCTCTATGCCGAAGGGGGATTCGTCTATCGCAATACGAAAGATTATATCCAGCGCAATATTACCGACTTGAGCGGAGGCAAGGAGGCGGCTACTTACGTGAACTACGGCAAGGTGGAGACGAAGGGTTACAACCTCTCGCTCCGGTATGGCTTCAGCAACTGGTTGAGCATCGGCGGGAACTTCACGCAGATGGACGTGCGCGACAAGCAGCGGACGCAAATCGGGACCACAACGGCCAACCTCGCATACGGGGCACGGATGCCGAACGTCCCATACCGCTTTGCCGATATGGACGTTACCCTCTTCTGGCACGACCTCTTCCGCAAGGGGAACACCCTCACGCTGACGTATGACAACCAGTACCTGCATAGCTTCTCCTACTATTCGGAAATCATCGGCAGCAGTAGTGATGAATATAGGGTTCCGAACCAGTTCTCGCACAATATCTCGCTCTCGTACAGTATGCAGCACGGGCGGTACAACCTCTCGTTCGAATGCCGCAACTTCACGGACGAGGACTTGTACGACAACTTTAGCCTCCAGAAGGCGGGACGCGCGTTCTATGGCAAAATACGGGTCTATTTCGGTAATTAAGGCCCCGTTAGGTATCTCAAAGGGTATCATTGGGTTTGACGGAGGATAACAGATACCCTTGAAAGGAATAAATAAGAAGATGTTTTATAGATATAACTTATTAAATATAAATAGAAGATGAAAAAGAACTATTTCTTGGCAGCATGGACGGCTGCATTCTTGGCATGCGGTGCATTTACGGCATGTAGTGAGGATGACCCTATCACGGGTGGTGGTAATGAGAACGGTGGTGGTACGACACCTACCGAGGAGGCATTCTCCCGCTATGTAGTGGCCACCTCGACAACAGCTTCGGGCAATACCTCTTATACGTTGCTGACAGCAACTTCATTGGAGGAAGGCAGTATTTCGGCCGTTAATAACGGATTGACCAACGACGGGGCAACGCAATGGATTTTCTTCGACGAGCAATACCTCTATGGATTGAATTACAACCAGGGGAGTGGCGGTACGACAGCCTCTTATATCCTGAATGCCGACAGCACGATGGAGAAACGAGCGATGGAGTACACCATCCGCCGCTTCACTACCTACGGCACGTATGGCGATTATATCATGACGACCTCGACAGGCGACGGACCTACTGAGTGGGCCGACGAGAATGGTTACGTGCCTCAGTCCATCCTCATCTCTTACCTGGATGTAAACGCCGAAGAGTATTCGACTAATAATACGCAAGAAGAAGCGTACCTCTCGGAGAACTTCTTGGGAAATGGCGAGTATGTAACGTTGGCCGGTTTATTAGAACATGATAACAAGATTTATTCGGCAGCCATCCCGATGGGATTAAGCCAATACGGGTGTATGCAGAAGAACGACGACGGTAGCTATAAATGGGTACTTCCCGGAAATGAGGACCTCATCAAGACCGAAAGCGGCGGTTCTGGATCCGGTGCATACGATAAGGATGAGTTGCAATGGACGCAGTATCCGGATTCTTGCTGGGTAGCTATCTTCGATGACCAGACTCTGACCACAAAGAAGATTATCAAAACAGGTAAGATTAGCTATGCCGCAGGACGCAACCGCTCGCAATACTACCAGATGGTATGGGAAGCAGGAAATGGAGACGTGTACGTGTTCTCTCCGTCATACGCCAAGACGATGAGCGACCCGCGCCAGCAGACCACGTTGCCTGCCGGAGTGGTACGTATCCCGTCCGGATCGGAAGACTTCGATGATTATTATTGCAACATCGAGGCACAGAGCGACGGATGCAGCTTCCTCCGCGTATGGCCTGTCAAGGATGATTACTTCCTGATGCTAATGTACGACCGCCCCTTGACGGAAGAGGACTTCGCAGCGACCCGACTCGCTATTTTCAAGGCGGAAGACCAGACACTGACCTACGTGACCGGTCTGCCTTCTACGGTGAGCAGCTTCGGCAGTACACCTTATATAGAGAACGGTATAGCCTATGTCGCTGTGACGGTAAGCGATGGTAATCCGGCTATCTATGCGGTGAATCCGGAGACCGCTGAAGCTACGAAAGGATTAGAAGTGGAAGCCACACAAATTACAGGGGTAGGCAAACTGACCTATACTCCGGCTGAATAATAAAACATGTTTACAACACATAGGTTTCTACTCATGATGTTCCTCCTACTCCCACTCTCGGTGTGGGGTCAGGAGGATATCCGTATAGGAAAGCAATATTCAGTATATTCTTCTTCCTTGCAAGAAAAACGGACTTATTGGGTACATCTGCCTGATAATTACGAGGAAAATAAAAATCAGCATTATCCTGTAATCTATTTGCTGGATGGAGAAGATTTCTTTCATGCTATGGTCGGTATTCGCCAAACACTCTCTACAACTAAAGGGAAACATATTCCGCCTTGCATTATCATAGGCATTATAAGTGGGGACCGGACACGTGATTTTACCCCTACAGCTTCTACTATCGGACGAGATGGAAAACAGACGCTTAATGCTATACCACAAGGAGGCGGAGCTGACCGGTTTTATCATTTCCTGATAAAAGAACTCCGAACTCGGATTGATTCCTCATATCGGACTAATGGCAGAAATATATTGATAGGGCATTCGTATGGAGGACTATTTACTTTGAATGTTTTCCTCCATTATACGGAATCATTTGACACCTATTTAGCCATCGATCCAAGTCTCTGGTGGGATAACGGGCGATTAGCAAAAGAAGCTATATCGTTAATAAAAAGGAAAGATTTCTCTCAAACAAATCTTTATATCGGCATCGCTTCAAAAAAACGCAACGACCGGACCGACATCCATCTTGCTACTATCCGTCATTTTCTGCATGTTTTATCGGAAATACACGGATTACATTTTTATCACAAATCATTTCCCGATGAAAACCATGGAAGTGTTAAAATCCCTGGCTTATACGACGGAATAAAACAACTATTCGCACGATGAAAAAAATTTTTGCTAAAATACATCTTTGGCTTTCTCTCCCATTAGGCATTCTTTTCTCCGTAATCTGCCTGACGGGAGCTATTCTTGTATTTGAAAATGAAACGCTGCAGCTTCTAAACCCTTCTGCAGATGTTTCATCGATGGGTAAACACGCACCGGAAAGGAAAGAGCTTGTGGGGTATGATTTCTTTCGTTCCACCCTCCGCTTCCACCGCTGGTTGCTCGATGCACCGGCCCAAAAAGGCGAACGATCGGTCGGCAAAGAGATTGTCGGCTATAGCACCCTGGCCATGACACTGGTACTGATTAGCGGTATTGTCATCTGGTGGCCCCGTAACCGGAAAGTGTTGAAAAACAGGTTGACTCTGTCTTGTTCAAAAGGTTCAAGGAGATTCTGGTATGATAGCCATGTCTCTATCGGATTCTACGCGACCCTTTTCCTGCTTATCATGTGCTTTACCGGATTAGTATGGTCTTTTTCCTGGTGGCGAGAAGCTTTTTGGAGCCTTTTCGACTTTATCCCTTCCGAAGAACGGAAACGTTTTCTCTATACGCTACATACAGGCTCATGGGGAGGAATGTTGACCAAGATTATTTATTTTCTTACGGCCTTGATAGGAGCTACATTGCCTCTGACCGGTTATTATTTATGGTGGAAAAGAAGATAAAATAAAAAAAGGAGAACATTTTATTGCTCTCCTTTTATTTTGGCTTGTGCACGAATTATTCTGCGCTTTCAGCCGGTGCTTCTTCTGTTGCAGCAGCCTCTTCTGCTTGTTTTGCAGCAGCTTCAGCAGCAGCCTTTTCAGCTTTCTTCTGAGCTACAGCTTCAGCTTTAGCCTTGTTCACTTCTTTTTCAGCTTCCAAACGAGCCGCTTTTACAGCTTTTGCAGCTTCAGCGCCTTTGTTCTTTATAGCTTCCAAAGAAGCAATTTTCTTTTCTTTCCAAGCATTGAATTTAGTTTCTGCGGCAGCCTCGTCAAAAGCTCCTTTCTTTACTCCTTCCAGCAAGTGCTTCTTCAAGCATACGCCTTCACGAGAAAGAATGTTACGAGCTGTGTCAGTTGGCTGAGCACCTACTTGTAACCAATACAAAGCTCTGTCAAATTTCAAATCTACTGTAGCAGGATTAGTGTTCGGATTGTAAGAACCTATCCTTTCAATAAATTTTCCATCACGTGGAGCCCTGCTGTCTGCGACTACGATCTGATAGAAGGCATATCCTTTACGACCGTGTCTTTGCAATCTGATTCTTGTTGCCATTTTGAAATAATAATTTAATTAAGCTGTTTGTATTAGTAATTCGGGCGCAAAGGTACATATATTATTTATATGCACCAAATGTTTCATCTATTTCTTTAACAAGAAATTATCTATCTGCTTCACAAATTCTTCCTTAGGCAGGGCTCCTTGGGCCAACATCGGTTTCCCTTCCTTCGGAATAAA
>DWYO01000011.1 GCA_019118725.1 Candidatus Parabacteroides intestinavium
AGAACGATTTTAGAATAGTAAATCAGTGTTTTAGTGTTCTTTAAACTTAAGAATTGGTTTTCTATTGGTCAAATCCATTACTTTTGTGACGCAAACAGACTTAATTTATAACTATCAGACTTAAAAATGTGTTGATGAAATGAGATGTAAATTGTTCGCCTTAGTGTGTTTGGTGCTATTAGCCCTACCAATGAATGCACAGACCAACAAGGGTGATTTTGTAGTGAAAGGGCAAGTATTAGATTCGTTGAGCCGTGAAACGGTCCCTTATGCGGCAATCAATTTTGCGTTGGCCAGTGCCCCGCAAAAATCGGTTGCATTGCTGGCTTGTGATTTAGACGGCCTCTTTGAGGTCAGCTTGGAAAAGCCGGGGAAATATATCGTCACGCTTCAATCGTTAGGCAAAAAGACAACTTCGAAAACATTCGTATTAGGCAATCAAAAGACACTTGATTTAGGAGAATTGCTGATGCGCGATGATAGCGAAGTCCTGAACGAAGTAACGGTAACGGCACAAAAGAAAATGGTAAAAGTAGAAATGGACAAGCTGACCTACAGCTTGGACGAAGACCCCGAAGCGCAAACCAGCAATACGTTGGATATGTTGCGCAAGGTGCCGATGATTACCGTAGATGGCAATGACGAAATCCAGCTTCAAGGTTCGACCAACTTCAAGATCTATGTCAACGGTAAGCCGTCCAACATGATGAACAACAATCCGGCCGATGTCTTGAAAAGTATGCCGGCAAGCTCCATCAAAGATATTGAAGTCATCACCGACCCGGGTGCCAAATATGACGCGGAAGGTGTAGGGGGCATCATCAACATCATTACGACAAAGAATGCATTAGAAGGGTATACCGCATCTTTGAATGCCGATGCCAGTGTATTAGGCCGAATGGGTGCCGGCGCTTATGTATCTGCCAAAATCGGGAAGTTCGGTATCACCGGAAACTACAAATACAATCACGAAAATTCTCCTTGGAACGAGTCCTCATCGGTTCGTGAGACATACGGATCGGATACCAATATGCGTACGCTTTTATCGCAAGAGGGACGAAGCAAACGCCAAGGCCCGTTCCAATTCGGATATATTGAGGGCAGCTACGAAATCGACTCGTTGAACCTGTTGAGTGTAGGCTTGAACCTGTTCCGAGGCGAAGCAACCAACAAGACCGAATATGGCGTAAATATGATGCAGGGAGATGACCTTACAGACTTCGCCTATGGTTTTGATCGCCAAAGCCGTTCGACTTCGGTATTCGGTTCGACCGATGTCAATGTAGATTACCAGCACTCCACGCACCGGAAGGATGAATTACTGACCTTCTCGTATCGTTTCAGCCATACCCCGAACGATAACGAAAGCTATACGGACCTTTATAATATGGAAGGGACCTATGAGCAGGATGACCTTTATCCGCGTTGGGACATCAACGATGCGGCTTCCGTAGAACATACGGCACAAATCGACTATACCACCCCGCTCTGGGAAGGCCATACTATAGAAGCCGGAGCCAAATACATCTTCCGTCGAAGCGATAGTGAAACGTTACGTCAATATCAGGATTCGGTAACGGGAGATTGGAATGCCGAGTATGATGCGAATAGCGACTTCCAGCACAACCAGCATATCTATTCCGCGTATTTAGGGTATACGGTGAATATCGGAAAGTTCGGCATCAAGGCCGGTGCCCGTGCTGAAGGCACCTCGTTGAATGCCAACTTCGCTTACGCTCCGGATATGAACTTCAGCACCAATTATTTCAATGTAGTACCGAATATTACCTTGTCTTACAAGATTGACATGGCACAACAGATCCGTTTGGGCTATAACATGCGTATCCGTCGTCCGAGCATCTGGAACTTAAACCCGTATGTAGATACTACCGACCCGGAAAACATCAGCTTTGGTAATCCGAATCTGGATCCGGAAAAGAGTAATCGCCTGAGTTTGAACTATAGCTATTTCAATACGAAGTTCAACATGAACGCCAACCTGACCTACCGCTTTGAAAATAACGGTATCGAAGAGATTGTGCGTATGAACAACAACATATCAGAAACGACCTACGACAACATCGGTAAAAGCAAGAATGTAGGTTTCTCTCTGTATTTGAGCTATACGCCTATCGAACTTTTGCGCATCATCTTCAACGGAGGTGCCAACTATTCCGACATGAGCAGCAATGAGGAAGGATTGAGCAATTCCGGATTTAGCGGACGTATGTTTACCGGATTACAATTCACCTTACCGAAAGACTGGCGCGTGGATGTCCGTGGAGGGTACTTCTCCCCGCGTATCTCTTTGCAAGGAAGCCGTTCGCCGATGTACTTCACCGACTTTGCGGTTAACAAAAGCTTCCTGAACAAGAAACTGACGGTATCTCTGACCTGCCGCAATCCGTTCTGGAAAGATATCAAGATGGAAAGCACGACCGAAGACCCTGCGTTTCACATGGTCAGCACCAACTACATGCGTGCACGTGATTTCCGTATAAGTGTAACCTACCGATTCGGTACGCTGAAGAGTGCCATCAAGAAGGTAACACGAGGCATACGTAATGATGACGGAGGTGATAATGGCGGAAACCAGGGAGGTGGCATGATGTAAGCCGACCGAGTGATAATCTCACAAGAAATTATTATCTTTGCATGGTAATAAATAAAAGTATGATTATTATAGGTATTGCTGGAGGAACCGGGTCGGGAAAAACGACCGTAGTCCGTAAAATCATAGATAGTTTGCAACCGGGAGAAGTCGTACTTCTCCCGCAGGACTCTTATTATAAAGATAGCAGCCATGTGCCAGCCGAGCTGAGGCAACAAATCAACTTCGACCATCCGGATGCGTTTGACTGGCCTTTGTTGCTGAAGCACATCCAAATGCTGAAGACGGGAAAGCCTATCGACCAGCCGGTATATTACTTTCAGACCTGCTCACGCCTGAAAGAGACAATCCACATCGAGCCGCGTCCGGTGATTATCATCGAAGGGATTATGGCGTTATGGGATAAATCGCTCCGTGATATGATGGACTTGAAGCTTTTCGTGGACGCCGACCCGGACGAACGCCTGATACGGGTCATCCAGCGGGATGTCGTAGAACGCGGACGGACCGCCGAGGCCGTAATGGAACGTTACACCCGCGTACTCAAGCCGATGCACCAGCAATTCATCGAGCCGACCAAGCGTTTTGCAGACCTTATCATTCCCGAAGGCGGGAATAATGAGATAGCAATCCATATCCTCAAAATGTATATCGAAAAACACCTTCACCACAAGGTCAATCTCTAATCATAAGCTCAAAAAAATTCATGCCTGACTTCGCCAGCGTTCATGCCTAACTTCGGAAGAAAACATAGGCATCTTTCCCGGCAAAGATAGGCATGAATTTTCCCTACCCTCCGGAAAGGAGTAAAACAGCCCTTAAAATCCTGCAAAATAGTTAAGGAATTGCCTCTATCTCGATAATTCTTCGTATATTTGTTAGCTTATTTGAGAAAAAGAAGAATATAACGGACTAAAACAAAAAATAGACTCATGAGTGAAGAAATTAAGAATACGTCTTCAGACTACTCTGCGGATAGTATTCAAGTACTTGAAGGATTAGAAGCGGTACGCAAAAGACCGGCAATGTACATTGGCGATATTAGTGAAAAGGGTCTCCACCATCTGGTATATGAAGTTGTTGATAACTCTATCGATGAGGCACTGGCCGGATATTGTACAATGGTCGATGTAGTAATCAACGAAGATAATTCAATTGTCGTAACGGATAATGGTCGAGGCATTCCGGTTGATATTCATGAGAAAGAGGGAAAATCCGCGCTGGAAGTCGTATTGACGGTTCTGCACGCCGGAGGTAAATTCGACAAGGGGACCTATAAGGTATCCGGAGGTTTGCATGGCGTAGGCGTTTCATGTGTGAACGCACTTTCCACCTACCTGAAAGCGGAGGTACGCCGTAACGGGCATGTCTACATGCAAGAGTTCTCTTGCGGAAAGCCTCTGCATGACGTGCAAATTGTAGGAGATTCTGACACAACCGGAACCACGATTACCTTCAAGCCGGATGGAAGCATCTTTACCGTAACCGAATACAAATACGATATATTGGCGACCCGCTTGCGCGAGTTGGCATTCCTGAATGCAGGCATCACCCTGCGCCTGACCGACAAACGTGTGGCCAAGGAAGATGGCTCCTATAAGTCTGAGACCTTCCATTCCGAGAAAGGGCTGATGGAATTTGTCGAATACATAGACCGCTCGAAAGAGAAACTGATTCCGGATGTCATTCATATCGTTACCGAGAAACAAGGTATCCCTGTTGAGGTGGCTATGACCTACAATACCTCGTATAACGAAAGTGTATTTTCTTATGTCAATGATATCAACACCATCGAGGGTGGAACGCATGTAGCGGGATTCCGCCGTGGTCTGACCCGTACGTTGAAAAAATATGCTGAAGACTCCAAATTGCTGGAGAAGGCGAAGGTGGAAATTCAAGGAGATGACTTCCGCGAAGGACTTACGGCCGTTATCTCTATCAAGGTGGCTGAACCTCAATTCGAGGGACAGACCAAGACCAAATTGGGGAACAATGAAGTCACCGGAGCGGTAGACCAAGCCGTAGGAGAAGCCTTGGGCTATTATTTAGAAGAGCATCCCAAAGAGGCGAAAACCATCGTAGAGAAAGTAATCCTTGCGGCTTCCGCACGCCAGGCGGCCCGGAAAGCCAGAGAGCAGGTACTCCGTAAATCCCCGATGACAGGTGGCGGTCTTCCCGGAAAGCTGGCCGATTGCCAATCGAAAGATGCTTCTATATGCGAGTTGTTCCTGGTCGAGGGAGACTCAGCAGGTGGTACCGCTAAACAAGGACGCGATAGCAAATTCCAGGCTATCCTGCCTCTACGTGGTAAGATCCTGAATGTGGAAAAAGCCATGGAGCATAAGGTGTTTGAGAGCGAAGAGATTCAGAACATATTCCGCGCTATGGGCGTAACGGTGGGTACGGAAGAAGACCCGAAAGCATTGAACATGGACAAGTTACGTTACCACAAGGTGATCATCATGACCGATGCGGATGTAGACGGAAGCCATATCGCCACATTGATCCTGACTTTCTTCTTCCGCCGGATGCGCGCGTTGATAGAAAATGGGTATGTCTATCTGGCTACACCGCCTCTGTATCTGTGCAAGAAAGGTAAAGTAGAGGAATATTGCTGGACCGACCAGCAACGCCAGGCGTTCATCATGAAATATGGCGGAGGTGATGAAAAGCAGATTACGACACAACGCTACAAAGGTTTGGGTGAGATGAGCGATCATCAACTCTGGGAAACGACCATGAACCCGGAAAACCGTACCTTGAAGCAGATTACCATAGATAATGCGGCTGAAGCTGATCAGATTTTCTCTATGCTGATGGGCGAGGATGTAGGTCCACGCCGTGAGTTTATCGAAGAGAATGCCACTTATGCTAACATTGATGCATAATTGAGAATGATATCCTCTTTTCACATAAAAGATTTATTCCAAGAGGTGGATTCTTTCCGGAGCGGGAAGGAATCCCCTCTAATTGGGATCTCGGCCAACCGCAAGGAGGGACAAGCGTGTGTTGCCGAGACCTATATACAAGCCGTCCTTCGAGCCGGAGGAGCACCTATCATCATCCCGGCCATAACGGATTGGCAATCCTTGACAACCATAGTCCACTCGATTGACGGACTTCTGATGACAGGAGGCGGGGATATCAATCCGCTATTCCTGGAAGAAGAACCTATCCCGGCCCTCCAAGAAGGAGATACATTGCGGGATGCTTTTGACTTAGCATTAATCCGTTTGGCATCTAACCGGCAAATTCCGATAATGGGTATCTGCCGGGGGCATCAAATACTGAATGTGGCTTTCGGGGGAAATATCTTACAGGATATATATACGCAAAGCGACCATCCGGTGCTCAAGCATAGCCAAAAATTGCCCCGTGAACAGGTGTCTCACTCCGTCAGACTAAATACGGGCGAGACGATTTACGTCAATTCGTTCCATCATCAGGCCATAAAGGACATCGCGCCTGAATTTATAGAAACAGCTATAGCCCCGGATGGAATAAATGAAGGTATACGTCATCAGGAAAAAAACATCTTCAGTGTGCAATGGCATCCGGAAGCGTTGGCTACCCATGAAGACAAGAATGCGCAGGCTCTTTTCAAAGCTTTTATCCGTAATGCATCGACATTCCAACAAGCCAAGCGATTGCATCACCGGATAATCTCCTTAGATTCGCATACAGATACCCCGATGATATTCCCCAAGGAATTTAATATCGGGAAGAAGGAGGGAGGCAAAGTCAATCTCTCCTTTATGGAAGAGGGACTGATTGATGCCACGTTTATGGTCGCCTATATCCCGCAGGGAGCACGTGACGAGGAATCCCTAAAGCAGGCTACAGACTATGCTATGGAACGTCTTTCCCAGGTGAAACGCCAGGAAATTCTTAATCCTACGCGCATGGGTATTGCCTATACCCCCCAAGATATAAAACGATTGAAGGAAGAAGGGAAGAAAGCCATCTGTTTGGGCGTGGAAAACGGGTATGCCATCGGCAAAGATTTAAAAAATATAACCCGATTCAAGGAAATGGGAGTCTGTTATATCACGCTTTGCCATAACGGGGATAATGATATTTGCGATTCTGCCCGTGGAAAGGGAGAATGGAACGGATTAAGTCCTTTCGGGAAAGAGGTGGTCCGGGAGATGAACCGGTCGGGTATTATGATTGACGTTTCCCATGCTTCGGAAAAAACGTTCTATGATGTACTGGAACAGAGCGAGCATCCGATTATCGCTTCGCATTCTTCCGCACGTGCCTTGTGTGACCATCCCCGGAATCTCACGGATGATCAACTGAAGGCATTGGCAAGCAAGGGTGGTGTGGTACAACTTTGCCTGTACAAAGGTTTTATTAATCCGGAAGCCGAAAAAGCCTCTTTAAGCGATGCGATCCGGCATATAGAGCATATTGTTGACCGGATAGGCATAGAACATATCGGTATCGGTTCGGATTTTGATGGAGATGGCGAATTAATCGGGTGTCGTTCCAGCAATGAGTTGATCAACATCACCTGCAAACTCTTAGAGCATGGATATTCAGAAGCGGATATCCGCAAAATTTGGGGAGAAAACTTCTTGCGCGTCATGCAACATGTGCAGAAGGTTTCTTTAGGATAGGAATGGATAACAAAACAAAAAACAATGATACGGTTTCTTTATTTATTAGCAGTCACAACATTATTTTCCTGTGGTAATCGGCAAGCACATACGATGTCTGATCCTACGACACCAGAAGTAAGACCCATGACTGAACGAACCTCTCAAACACCGGCATTCGATGCTGATAGTGCTTATCACTTTGTGGAAAGCCAGGTGAAGTTTGGGCCTCGTGTCCCGAATTCTCCGGCACACAAGGCTTGCGGAGATTATCTGGCCTCTGAACTAGAACGTTTCGGAGCCAAAGTCCACCAGCAAACAATGACTGTAACGGCATACGATGGCACGGCATTGTCCGCACGTAATATCATCGGATCCTACAAGCCGGATGCAAAAGAACGAATCCTCCTATTTGCACATTGGGATTCACGCCCTTATGCAGACCATGACCCGAACCCAACCAAGCACAAGCACCCTATTGATGGGGCGGATGATGGTGCAAGCGGGGTCGGGGTCTTATTGGAAATAGCCCGTCAATTGGGAATAAAGGCTCCGGAATCGGGTATTGATATCATTTTCTTCGATGCCGAAGATTATGGCACCCCGGAATTTGTCGAGGAATACAAACCCGACACGTGGTGCTTAGGCTCCCAGTTTTGGGCAAAGAATCCGCACGTTCCCAATTATACAGCCGAGTTCGGCATTTTACTGGATATGGTCGGAAGTAAAAACGCCACCTTTTATAAAGAATATACCTCCATGCGTTATGCGGCTCGTTATGTAGATTTAGTATGGAATACAGCCCGCGATTTAGGGTATGGGAAATACTTCATTAATGCCAATGGCGGTGCGATTACGGATGATCATCAGTATGTGATTGCCGGAAGAAACATTCCGTGCTTGGATATCATCAATTTTGATCCGGAAACCGATAGCGGCTTCGGGAATTATTGGCATACCGTTAACGATAATATGCAGATTATCGACCGGGAGACCTTAAAGGCGGTAGGTCAAACTGTTATGGAGATAATTTACACGCATTAAAAATATGACAATAAACGAACTACAAGACAATGTAATTGAAGAGTTCTCCGCATTCGATGATTGGATGGACAAATATGCTTTACTGATTGATTTGGGGAACAGTCTTGCCCCATTGGATGAAAAGTATAAAACGGAGAGCAATCTTATTGAAGGATGCCAAAGTAGGGTTTGGCTCCAAGCTGATCATAAAGATGGAAAGATTATCTTTCAGGGGGATAGTGATGCGGTAATCGTAAAAGGAATCGTATCCTTGCTGATTGGTGTTCTATCGGACCATACTCCACAAGAGATCTTAGACGCGGACCTCTATTTCATCGAACGAATCGGACTAAAAGAGCACCTCTCTCCCACCCGTTCCAACGGACTGGTCGCTATGGTAAAACAGATGCATCTTTATGCGGTTGCTTTTCAGGCTCTAAACAGCTAAGAAATCAGAACCATTTAGAAGTTGAAAGTTAGCAATATTTGATATTCTAACTTCCAACTTCTGGTATGATGCTACTTCAACAATGAACAAGGACAAAGATTATCCTTTTCGATGTCTTTGAAGTAATTATATGTTCCTACCTTCAATTCTGCACAAGCCGCATCATCACAAACGATGATGCCTTTCGGATGAAGCTGTAAAGCAGTAATTGTCCACATCTGATTTACGGCACCCTCAACTGCCTGCTGCAAAGCACGCGCCTTATTGTGCCCGTTCACCATAATCAGTACTTCTTTCGCATCCAACACCGTACCTACCCCAACGGTAACAGCAGTCTTCGGAACCTTATTTACATCGTTATCAAAGAAACGAGAATTAGCAATAATCGTATCTGTAGTCAACGTTTTCATACGTGTCCGTGAAGACAATGACGACCCCGGTTCGTTAAACGCGATATGCCCGTCCGGTCCGATTCCTCCCAAGAAGAGATCAACTCCCCCTGCGGCTTTCATTTTAATCTCGTAGGCCACACACTCCGCCTCAATATCTGCGGCATTTCCATTCAGAATATTCACATTCTCCGGTTTAATATCGATGTGGCTGAAGAAATTATTCCACATAAAAGAATGATAACTTTCCGGATGTTCCTTTGGAAGCCCTACATATTCATCCATATTGAAAGTAATCACATGCTGGAAAGAAATCACACCCTGCTTATTCAACTCGATCAAGGCTTTATACATGCCCAAGGGAGATGAGCCGGTCGGCAAACCCAATACAAACGGTTTCTTTTCCGTCGGATTGGCTGCTTTAATCTTGGCAGCCACATAATTAGCAGCCCATTGAGATAACTGCTCGTAATTCGGTTCGATAATTAATCTCATAATATTGTGTTTTAATTGTTATGTTTCAATTGTTCCGCCATAGCTTCTCCCAACGCCCAACAAGCTTCGTATTTATCGGCTTTCAAACCTTGCTTCTGCTCAACAGGCTCGCCTACCATGGTCCACCCCATCTTCTCGCCAAAGGCAGCCAGGCGCTTTACAGCCGCACCGGCCCAAGAGAAAGAGCCGAAATATCCGAAGAGGCGTCCTTTCAATTCACGCAATTCGATCTTCTGCAAGAGAGAGTCGATTTCCGGATAAAGCTGGTTGCAATAGGTCGGGCATCCGATGATAACCGCCTTATACTTGAACATATCCTTAATGATATACGAAGCATGGCTCTTGCTGGCATTATGCATGACAATATTTTTCACGCCATGAGCCGAGAGCGATGAAGCGATAGCCTCGGCCATCTGCTCCGTATTGCCATACATGCTTCCATACACAATGACGACACCCTCCTGTCCTTCATACCGGCTCAATTCGTCATATATCTTCACTACTTCCGGGATATGAGCAGTCCAGACGGGACCATGTGTAGAGCAAATGGTCTGAATATCCAAACCGGACAATTTCTGAAGAGCCTTTTGTACCGGATTGCCATACTTGCCTACAATATTGGAATAATAGCGGCGCATTTCCTCCCAATAACGGTCTACGTCCAGTTCGGTATCAAGCACCCCTCCATCCAAAGTTCCAAAAGTACCGAAAGCATCTGCTGAGAACAGAATCTTATCCGTTACATCATAAGTCACCATGACTTCCGGCCAATGAACCATCGGTGCCAGATAGAACATCAATTTGTGATGACCGATCTCCAACGAATCGCCCTCCTTGACTTCGACCAGTCCCGTCGTAATGCCATGATACCCCTCCAACATATCAAACGTACGCTTGTTTCCTACAATCTGCACATCCGGATAGGCCTGGCGCAGCAAGCGGATACTGCCCGAATGGTCCGGCTCCATATGGTTCACAATCAGATAATCCAAAGGACGTCCACCCAAGGCATCCTCTATCTTCTTCAGATAAATATCCGAATAGCAGACATCGACTGTATCTACCAGAACCGTCTTTTCGTCTACAATCAGGTAAGAGTTATAAGAGACACCGTAGGGCAAAGGCCACATGTTCTCAAACAACACCTTCTGGCGGTCGTTCACGCCAACATAATAAACCTTATCTGCAATTTCTTTTAGTCTATACATATATCTCTATTAAGAATGAAGAATTAAGAATAAAGAAGTAAGAATGAAGTGATCATACTTTTTTCCATCCCTAATTTCTAAATTTCAATTTTTGATTTTCGATTTTTGCTGCGCTCTCCACACAAAATAAATACCAGCCAGCACAAACGGGATACTCAAGAGTTGTCCCATATTCAAGAGCATATCCGCCTCGAATGCTTCCTGGTCGTTCTTCAAAAATTCGATGAAGAAGCGGGCAGTAAATATACAAATCATGAATATACCGAAAATGAATCCCTCTTTCTTCCAGGCCTCTTTTTTGAAGTAGAGCCAATAACACAAGAAGAAAGTCAGCAGATAACACCCGGCTTCATACAATTGCGTCGGATGGCTCGGTGCAGAGAATATCGGTTCGGCCCCGGCTTTCCATTGATGAAGGTTCGTGATGAAACGAAACGCCCAAGGCAAATCCGTAGGGTGTCCGTAAATCTCATGGTTCATCAGATTGCCCAAACGAATCATGGCCGCCACAAGCCCCGTGGGAACGACCAGCTTATCGAACGTCCAAAGCATGCTTTTATGAGAGACACGTTTGGAATAAAAATAAATGGCAATGATGATACCCAACATACCTCCATGGCTGGCAAGTCCCCCTTCCCATATCTTCAGAATCTCAACAGGGTTAGCCAGGTAATAGTCCGGAGCATAAAAAAGGCAATGCCCCAAACGCGCCCCGATAGCCGTACCAAGTATGGTGTACATCAAGAGCGAGTCTATCCATTCCGGCTTCAATTGTTCCTGTTTCCACATCTTTTGGACAATCAGATAGCCAATCCAGAAGCCTAAAGCAAAAGCCAAACCATACCAACGTATCTCCCGTGAACCGATAGAGAACATGGCGGGGTCGGCCGTCCATGTGATAAAATCCAACATACGTCTTAAATTGAAAACTGAAAATTGAAAGTTGAAAAGAGAGATTAGTCAAATTTCCAATTTTCAACTTTCAATTTTCAATTAAGTTAAACCAGTCTCCGGATCAACGCATCACGCTCACCATAGAGCATGTCAATGATCGGCAATTCAATCATAGTATAAGCGCCCGGTTGCTGTTTCAGACTGGCACGAGCCACCGACACCAGAATCTGTGCGGTCAATGCCGGGTTATTGATTTTCATGTCAAACTCTACCAACTGGTTCTGCGTCTTGCCTGATACACCCTTGCGTACCAAGTTCACACCATGACCCATATCCTTCAGCGCATCAACCGATTCTACCTGAATGACGTGCGTCTCATCATGCGCAAAGTAATCATCTGCCTTGATAGCCGCTGCAACCTGCTTGAAGTCATAGCCATCTGCCACTTCGATATAGACCATACGGCGATGAACCCCCGTACCCAGAGGGATAGTCATACTCAATGCGGCTTTTACCCCTTCGATGGCCTTTACCGCTACGGTGTGCCCCATGCTCATACCCGGACCAAAGTTGGTGTACGTGATTCCTTTCGGCACCATAGCTTCCAACAATGCGCGTACCACCGAGTCGCTTCCCGGATCCCATCCGGCCGAAATAACCGATACGGCATTGTGTGCCTTCGCCACGGAGTCCAGCGAGATGCGCAGGTCGGCGATGCTTCCATGGATATCAAAGCTATCCACCGTATTGATGCCCAACGCCAGGATTTCCTTGGCGTAATGCTCCACTTGGCGGGTCGGAGTAGCCAATATGGCAACATCCACATCCTCCAATTTCGTGATCGAATCTACCACAGGAATATCTTTCAACTCTGCAGGGACATTTGTAGGGTCACGACGAATAACACCTGCCACTTCAAAGTCCGGAGCTACCTCTAACGCTTCCAAAACATACTTTCCGATATTGCCATATCCAACAATGGCTGCTCTAATCTTTTTCATACCTATAAAAAAATAATCAATTCACGCAAAGGTAGAAATAAATAAGCATTTATGGATTGAGATAACGCAAAAATCTTATATCCGGTTTAATTTTGCCTATGTCTGGCGCAGTTTCAAGGCATGAAACTAAAATTTCATGCCTATGAAACTCGAGTTCCATAGGCACGAAACTCGAGTTATCCTTGCAGCTTTATAAAAAAAGTCAGATTACATTTTAACAAGGTCACTTCTTCTCATCCGGTATATAATCTTCTTTGATAAACGCATCATAAACCTGCTTGGGATGGTCGCTGGTCGAGAAGCCGATATCGCCAAAGGTCTGCTGGCGGAACCGCTTCAGTTTCAAGTTATCCATCGCATACTCGCGCAAGGTCTTTTGCGTATTTCCGAACAAGGAGCTGGAGACCTCCTGATCCAGAAGATTCTCCTTAGGCGTAATGACCGGCAGGAGCTTTTGCTCCAACAGGCCACGATAGGCCCCGATATACTCACACCAACAAGAACCGTTCTTTTCAAACAGGCGATACGTATATTTAGACCAAGCCGTTTTTAACACAATTCCCTCTTTGGTCACCTCTGCAACAGCCTCTTGCGGATAGGCAAAATCGCGGATGGTGACAATTTTCTTGTCATCGTTCACTTCTTCTACTTCGGTAATCCAGAAGTCTGAGTGTAATAGTTGGTCCAGGATGCTGGCCAAACTCTCTTTGATTTCAAATAGAATTTTCATGATATTTGCCCGCTAAACAGGACTTATTTTTTATTACGTATTGAGTTCTTTCGTTTTTAAGTCTGTTAGTTTTTGAGTTTTTAGATCCGATTCATTATTACGTATTTACTTATTTTGACTTGAAACTCATAAACTAAAAAACCTA
>DWYO01000098.1 GCA_019118725.1 Candidatus Parabacteroides intestinavium
GATGGCGGTCAGTATGTTTGCCGCCTTGCCGCTTGCCTTGCTCGTCCTGTGGGCAAGCACAAAGGCGCAGCGAAAACTGAGCGGCAGGCAAATCCAGGCGAAGATAAATGCAGGAAACCGATTGGAGGAATACTTGCAGGGTATCCGGGTGATGAAAGCCTACAATCTGTTGGGCGACCGTTTCGTCCGGCTGCGCGATGCGTTTGCAGAACTTCGCCGTGCCTGCATCCGTCAGGAAGCCCTGTTAGGGCCATTCGTCCTGTTGAGCATCACATTGGTACGTGCAGGGCTGACGATGATGGTGCTGTGCGGAACATACCTGCTGTTGGGAGGCCAACTTTCCATACTTGTGTTCGTGCTGTTTCTCGTGGTCGGTTCCCGTGTGTTCGACCCGTTGACTTCCGCACTGACAAACTTTACCGAGTTCCGATACTTTTCCATTGCCGGAGGGCGTATCCTTACCCTGATGAACGAGCCGGAGATGAAAGGGGAACAGCAATCCCCGGTGGCTGGTGAAATCCGATTTGAACACGTATCATTCGCTTACCAAAACAAAGAGGTGTTGCACGATATAAACATTACGCTTCCCAAAAACTCTTTGACGGCTCTTGTAGGTCCTTCTGGAAGTGGGAAAAGTACGGTGATGAAACTTTGTGCACGTTTCTATGACCCACAGAAAGGATGTATCTTTTTCAATGGTGTTCCGATGAATGAGATAAATCCAGAAAGTCTGATGAGCCACATCTCTATGGTATTTCAGGATGTTTATCTGTTTCAGGACACCATACGCAATAATATCCGCTTTGGTAAAACTGACGCGACGGAAGAAGAAATTATAGCCGCAGCTAAAAAAGCCTGTTGCCATGACTTCATCATGCGGTTGCCCAAAGGATATGACACCTTGGTAGGCGAAGGAGGGTGTACCCTTTCGGGCGGAGAAAAGCAACGCATATCCATAGCCCGTGCCATTCTAAAAGATGCGCCAATCATTCTACTTGACGAAGCAACTGCCTCACTTGACCCCGAAAATGAAGTAGAAGTGCAAAAAGCAATCGATTCGTTAATTAAGGGACGTACCGTTATCGCCATTGCCCACAGGCTTAAAACTATCAAGGATGCCGACCAGATTATTGTCTTGGACAACGGACGGATAAAGGAAGAAGGCACACACGATGAGCTTGTCCGAAATGAAGGGCTGTACGCTCATTTGTGGAATATCCAAGAAAGCATTTCCGGCTGGAAACTGTAATCTTAAAAAATGGGCTGAAAATGTAGACTTCCTTTTCAGCCCATTTTATATTATATGTGTATGATTTACTCCTTTAATTGACATAATAAGAATTTTTACAAACTTGTTTTATCTGGCAACTGAAGCATGTAAGTAGAAACAAACAGTTGGTTACTCATTCCGGCTATGGCATACTCAACCATTTTCTTCCCTTTTTTCGTACAAAGTAATATCCCGACTGGAGGATTATCCCCATCGTGCATTTCATTCTCCCTGTAATAAGAAACGTATGCGTTCAATTGACCAAGGTATTCATGCTTAAATTCGTCATTCTTCAATTCACAAATTACATTGCAATGTAATATCCTATGATAAAACACAAGGTCTGCAAAATAGTATTCGTCATCTATAATAATGCGTTTTTGACGAGCTTCAAAACAGAAACCTTTGCCTAATTCCAATAGGAACTCTTCCAAATGAGCAAGCAGGGAATTTTCCAAATCCTTTTCCGAATATGCCTCTTTTGCGTCAAGCCCAAGAAACTCAAATGTAAATGGTTGTCGTATATCAATCAGGGCATTATCGGATTGTCTGTCGATGCTATTCAAAAGTATTTGAGGGTTCTTGCTTATGCCACTGCGAAAGTACAGATTTGTTGCAATTTGTCTGCGAAGTTCTTTTACAGACCAACATCCTTTTATACATTCTGTTTCATAGAAGAAACGACCTAATGGATCTTTCTCTGTCATTATCTCCCTAATATGGGAGAATGACAACCTACTGACAATTCTTTCGGGAGGTGTCATGAATTGGTGCAACGGCATCGCACTTATTTCAGATTGGTGCGACACTGTCGCACTTTTTCTGGTATCAAATAATGTACGGATTTGAGGATATTCCAGATAAAACTGACGGGAAACTTTGAAAAGTGTTTCGTTCAACCCCCTGCAGTCCAGCCTTTCTTCAAAGCGTTTAAGCAATCGTTCCCCATATTGGGCGCGGTCTTTACCCTTTTGTTCATACTCTACAATATAGCATCCGATTAGCCAATTACGCAAGGTGGCAAATTGATTGACAGCTCTTATTGCGGCAGTTTGCGCATATTGATGGGTTTGCAAAATGGAATCGGACAAATCTTCAAATGAAGGATTTTGCCCATTCTCCCATTTGTTCTTTAGCTGCATCAATGCTGATGTCATATCTAATCCTATATTGTCTGGCATAATGTTATCATTCTGTTTTCTCTTGCAAAAGTAATTAAATCTCATGGCAAATTGCCATTGAATAGCTAAAATTCATTCAGGACAAAGGGAATAAAGGGAAAAGAAAAATTCTCTCCCTTTATTCTGTCCTGTTTGATGGATTAACCAAACACCCCATCCGTCAGGCTCATTACCTCCACTTTCTTCTCCATGTTCACCTTTGCGTAAACCTGTGTGGACGCAATACTGCCATGCCCTCAAATCTTGCTGACCGAATAGAGTTCCGCACCTGCCGTTATCGCCAGTGTCGCCGCCGAATGCCGGCTGCAGTGATAGGTGAAGTCCTTTTCTATCCCTGCCCTTGTCTTAATGCGGCGCACATACTTTGCTACGTTGTCGGGCTTCTTTACCAACGGAAAGATGATGCCGTCCTCTCCATTCTCCGGTCTTGGAGGAAGCAAGGACAAAGCCAAAGTGTTGAGCGGAACGGTAACGGGACGCTTGGTCTTGTGCTGGATGATGGAAGCCATCTGCACGGTTCGCTCCATTGCGGTTTGCGGTTCAACCGAGAGAAAACGTTTCAGTTCGTCCGCAGTCAGGTACTCACGATGCTTGTCCGGTATATGGAAGTGTTCTTCCCTCGTAAGGTCTTGAATAGGGTTATACGCAATCAGACCGTCACGCACTGCCTTGTTGAAAATAGCCTTTACCGTTTCCTCAAACAACATGAGGGTATAAGCCGCCAGTCTGCCGCCATTTGTCTTTATCTGCCTGTGGTTGCGGTAACTCCGTATATAGTCGAACAGGCCGCTAACCAAATCCCTGTCCACATCTTTCAGCAGGACATCCGTCCGCTTTGCCCGTTGCAGGTAGGCGGCTATCCGTTTGCGGACAATACCTTTGTGTGCAATCATCTTCTCGCAGTTGCCGCTGTCTATCGCACTTCGGATATAGTCGTCACACCATCCAAGCCAAGTCTTCGTCTTGGCAGTTTTGTTATCCTCCGTCTTTTTCTTCTTCTCAAAGGTCGGAGGATTCAGGATGCGTTGCGCACGTATCTCCTGCGCTTTACGGTAGGTTTCCCCGTTAAGCTTCTTCGCTTGAGGAGCATCATCGGGGATTAGGTAGAGGTGCAGGTTCTCTTTCTTGCGGAAGCCCGTTTCGTAATATTCCAAATACAGGCTGCGGTTCTTGGTCTTTACCTGTTCATGCTCGATGTAGAGCGTCTTGCCGTCAGCCGCCTTGTGTATCTCGTTCCACTTCAATGCCATCATGTCGCTGTACCGCAACCCGGTGAAGCAAGAGAACAAGAAAGCCTTTTTCACGATGTCATATCGGCAAGGCGTGGCAATCAGCGTCCGCAGTTCCTCTATGGTCAGGAACTCGCGCATTGCACTTTTCTTTTGCGGCTTCTCCTTTGCGTCCAACAACTTGAACGGGTTGCTGTCAATCAGCCCCTCACGGACGGCCATGTTCAAGGCGGCGGTCAAACAGTTCACAAAGATGCGGCAGGTGGTGCTGCCCCAAGTCTTTTTCACGTTCTCCCAATTCACAAGGCCGTGCCGATGGAGGTCAGGATGGTGATTAACGTCTGAATCACGATTTACCGCAGGTTCGGCCATGCTCACCGGCGGCGCATAGTTGGGCAGCTTTGCCGCCCTTATCCGCCCGTTCTGTGCAGCGTATATCTATCTTACCAAGAAGCTATCTTTTAATTTTCACAATCATAATCACCGGATTGTCATCTTCATCCAAACTATCCACCATTTTTCGGTAAGCGTCATAACGGGTATCAGTAATGGAATGCTCGCCATCGCCGTTCTCTATGAACTCGTATGCATGTATAGCCTGATAAATTTCATTTCCGTTAGTTGTAGATACAAAATATACTAATCCCGGGCTTCCATATAAATCATCCATAAGAGGCACATCATAATTTGCAGCAATTGTTTTATCCGAC
>DWYO01000099.1 GCA_019118725.1 Candidatus Parabacteroides intestinavium
CTCATATATAAAGGAAGGTTTATGTGTACGGCATGCTTGACAAAGGTATGGTAAAAAAAGAAAATTCGGCAACAATAAACTGGATAAAATATAGCAAGCTGTTGAAAATAATTTTTCAATACCCGGAAGTCTCAAAAAAGATTGACCCCTTGACTTGTGCATTTCCTAAGAATACCCTATTTTTGAATCCCTAAAGTTGTACAGATCATAGTTTGGAGGAGTAAATACCTATGAAGATATATCGAATATTATTCTTTATGCTCTATGTGGCCGGTTTTTTTTCCTGTTCAGAAGATGATACTTCAGACGAAGATATCCCTAATCGGACTATTTTGGTCTATATGGCCGGAGAGAATTCGTTGAGTGATTTCGCTTTAGCCGATTTCCAGGAAATGGCGGAAGGCATGGAGGCTGTAGAGGAAAATAACCACCTGTTGGTTTATTTGGACACGAAAGAAAGTTCGCAGTTGCCGGCTATTTATCATCTCTACAAGGATAAAAAGAGTGGTCTTGTCAATCAAGAAACGGTTTATACCTATCCGGAGCAAGATGATTCATCGGTTACGGTCGAACGGATGGAAGATGTATTCCGCCGGGCATTTGAGGAATATCCGGCGGAGAGCTACGGATTGATTCTATGGTCGCATGGCGAAGGTTGGCTGCCCGGGACCTCCTCCCGTTTGCGGTCGTTCGGTCAGGATGGCGGAAGTAGCGGACCGGTTATGGAGATTGCCGATCTGGATGAGGCCATATCTTTAGGAACGACCTATTTGGGTGAGGCCCGTCATTTTGATTTTATCTATTTTGACGCTTGTTTCATGCAGGGAATCGAAGTGGCTTATCAGTTGCGAAACTATACGGATTACCTGATCGGATGTCCGTTGGAAACGCCCGGTCCGGGTGCTCCTTACGACCAGATATTGTCACCGTTGTTTGAAACCGGAGAGGCGGATGCTGTCGGAATGGCTCAGACCTATTATCAGATTTATGCAGACGCTTACGATGGCGGACAAAATGGGAGCAACGATAATTGGACTTTCGGAGCAGCGATCTCGGTAGTCCGAACAGACGCTTTATCGGATTTGGCGGGAGAGACGGGTCAGCTTTATGGAAAATATGCCGATTCTTTAGCGCAATTATCAGCCGATGATTTAGCCTCCGTGCAGTTTTTTGATTACAACCGCCGATATGGTGGGGTTTATAAGCATGCCTATTACGATTTCGGTGACTTTATCCATAGCTTTGTTACGACAGAAGAATATGATTTGTGGGAACAGCAACTTAATCAAGCTGTTGTGTATGCCGCTTCTACTCCGACCTGCTATTCTATGTATTATCAGGGCGGAGGCAATATGCCGATTCTGGCTTTCTCGGGTTTGTCAACATATATTCCTTTAGCTGATGCGGCCTATGCGGAATGGAATGCGGCTTATGCGGCTTTGGATTGGGCCCATGCGGTTCAAGGAGATTAGAAAAACGAGTTCGAGAGATAGGGGGATCTCTGAACTCACACAGCCGGGAGGCTCATTCCGGTTATTTTCCGATACAAGTCCAGCGCATAGACATCGGTCATCCCTGAGATATAATCCAACACACATTGAATCTTGCCGTAAGTGGTAGGTGCGGCGGTATCATATTGTTCCGGAATGCGCTGGAGCAATAATTTGCTATAGGCATGATTGGGATTCATCACCGCTTCAGTGAAGCTGTCTATCAAATGGCTGAAGATGTGGTAACCGGCCAGTTCAATATCCAATACCTCTTTTGCCCGATAGATTTTCTTGCAAGCCATGGCCGAGCAATCTGCATAAGCCCGACGTGCCGTTTCGCTGATATTCTGAATCAGTGGAGTAGTATAAGTTCCGTTTAAAAGCCCCTCCTCATTTTCTAAGAATATCCGGCAACACTCGTCTACCAATAATCCCACGATACAGGAGCGCAAGTATGCGATTTGTTCGTTTTGGTCGCTTACCATTCTCATTACGTGCTGAATATGTTTCAACTTATCTCCCTCAAAGAAATTCAGCAACAAACCGATTGCCTCGTCTACGGTAAGGATATGCAGCTTGCAGGCATCCTCGATATCCATAATCTGATAGCAGATATCATCGGCAGCTTCTACTAGGAAAACCAGCGGATAACGCGCATACCGGCGGGGATCGTTCGGGTCTTTGCAGATACCCAGCTCTTCCACTATTTGTTGGTAAGATTTTTCTTCCGATTGGAAAAATCCGAACTTGCCTTTATTGCCGGCATACATCGATGCATAGGGATATTTTACGATAGAAGCCAGTGTACTGTAAGTCATGGCAAATCCGCCTTTCCGTCGCCCTATGAATTGGTGGGTAAGCAGTCGCATGGCATTCGCGTTCCCTTCAAAATGCTGAAAATCTTCCCAGCGCCCCCCCTCTTCTCGGACACGTTCTTCCAGCTTCACCCCATTCCCTTCCAGAAAATAGGCAGAGATTGCTCTTTCTCCGGAATGGCCGAACGGAGGATTTCCCATATCATGAGCCAGACATGCCGCTGAAACGATCGAACCCATTTCCGGGAAGTTAACGCTTTCGTCCGGATGCTTCTGCATCAATACCTTGGAGATATTATTGCCTAATGATCTTCCTACACAAGAAACCTCCAAACTATGGGTCAACCGGTTATGGACAAAGATGCTTCCGGGCAAAGGAAATACTTGAGTCTTGTTCTGCAACCGGCGGAACGGGGATGAGAAGATCAGCCGATCGTAATCGCGTTGAAAGTCAGTTCGTTCGTGTTTCCGTTCGTGATATTCCTCCAGTCCGAACCGTTTTCCAGAAAGTAATTGTTTCCAGTTCATAGTGCTGAATTATTGATTTAACAACCGGTTCAAGTCGGCTGGTTTATCCGTTGTAATAAAATCTACCCCTTGTTCGATCAGGGATTTCATGACCTCTTCCCGGTTAACGGTCCACACATTGACCGATACTCCTAAGGCCTTGGCCTCTTGAATCCAGGTGGGATGTTTTTCGAATACTTTATAATGATAATCCATATCCATGCCCAGCGTTTTCAGATCCGCAGGAGATACTTCACCATTCAGATAAGCGACCGAAGCATAGGGAACCCGTTCTACCAGTTCCTTACAGATATTCATACTGAAGGAAATATAATCCACCCGTGATTCCAAGCGATACTTTTGAATCAGATAAACTACCGCATTGACGGCGCGGTCTTCATTCACAATCCGCAGGTGAGGTTTGATTTCCACGATTAGTTTTATGTCGGGCAAAGTGCTGAAGGTCTGCAGATAGCTTTCGAAAGTCGGGAGAACCTCCCCGTTGGAGAGTCTCAGATCTTTTATTTGCGCATAATCGGCCTCTTCAATGCGCATTCCCTGGATAGAGTCATCGTGATGGACCACCGGAATCCCGTCTGCCGTGATAATGACATCCAACTCCGAACCATATACCTTTTCTTTATGCGCGTTGACCAACGAGGAAATTGAATTTTCGACCGATCCTTCACAATTCCAGAATCCCCGATGAGCCACTACCCGTGTTTGGGCGGATAAGGTGCAAAGGCCTGAGGCAAAGGCCAAGACCAAAGAGTAAAACAGTGTTTTCATATTTTAATTAAACTTATAGACTAAAAATTATACATTCAACTATTTCTGGTAAAATCTTACCCAGTCGATTTCCATTTCCACGGGAAGATCTTCCGGATAGACTTTTCCGACCCACGATCCGCCCAGCTGCATGTCCAGTAAAAGGTAATAGGACTGGTTGAAAGGAAATTGTCCTTTCTCCTTTGTCTTGATTCGCGGATAAGTGAATGTGTGCTTCTCGTTAATATAAAACGAAAGACTGTCCGGATAGAGTTCTACGGCATACACATTATAATGGTCCCGATTAATGGTCCCGATGCCGCCCTGCTTCGGATTCTCTTTGAATCCCAACACATGCGTGTAATAAGAATGTACGGTCTGGTAAGCAATGGTGTCGTTATTCAACCGCTCCATAATGTCTATTTCTCCGCCATTAGGCCACTTCCCGTTTTCCGGAAGCAACCAGAAGGCCGGCCATGCGCCTCGTGCTCCATGCAGACGGGCTTTTATCTCGATACGTCCGTGCGAGAACAACCTTTTACCTTTGCTATAGACCCCTCCGGTCAGCACCGGAGCCGTGTCTTGAGGAAGACTTTGGTTCACGATCCCCCGGAGAATCAAGTTACCGTCCCGCATGGCATAACAAGAATCATAGTCGGACATGTGCCGGTTCCAATCGGAGGTTCCTCGGGGAATTTTACTCCACACACTCCGGTCGAACGAATCCGGTTGGTTGAAGTTCTCTTCCCACACCAATTTCCATTCCTTCGATTCGGTCCGGCAATTGGAAAGAGCGCCGATACTACAGGCTATGCCCGCAAGTGCGATCCATTTATTGATTTTCATCATAGAATATGTTTGATTTCTTCTAATCTTTTTACCGTATAAGTCGGAATAAAATCCCGGTTCGGTTCCTCTTTCGGGTTATACCAGATTTGGGCTATACGCGAATTATGGGCTCCGAGTATATCCGCATCCCAACTATCCCCGATCATCAGAGACTCAGCCCGGCGCGAGTTGGTGTTTATCAGCGCGTAATCAAATATCCCTTTATGGGGCTTTTGGATGCAGGCATCTTCGGATAAGATTAGCCGTTCGAAGAAAGGGGCCAATCCGGAGTTCTGAAGTTTTAATGCCTGAACCTCCCGAAAGCCATTGGATAAGATAAACAAGCGGTATTTCGGGCGTAGATATTCCAATAGCTCCAGGGCTCCCGGAATCAGGCGCGTCTGGAGGGTAGTCCGTTGCAGGAAATGGTCATTGATTTTCAGAATCTCTTTCGGATCGTCAATTCCCAACGGGCGGAACACATAGCGGAAGCGTTCGATAATCAAAGTCTGCCTATTGATTTCTCCGTTACGGTATTTGGCCCACAAATCGATATTGTTAGGCATGTAAATAGAAAAAAATGCCTCGAAAGAAGCATATTGCCTTCCCATATCGTAGTCGGCATAAAGCTCTTTCAGGCACTCTTTATTATTATGATACGTGTCCCAAAGGGTATCATCGAGGTCAATAAACAAACTTTTGTATTTCATTATCCTACTTCAATTACCAGATATTTGCTTAAGCTCCAGAAGGATTCCGGATTGTTGATTTTCAAAGTCATATTTCCGTCCTCATCCTTAATGAACTCGTAAGAGCCTTCCGGGTGATTGGATTGCAACTTGGCCTTGCTGGCAAACAGAGGAATTTCTGTCACTTCACGGATATCAATCGTAATGAAATAATCCTTGTTGAAACCATCCTGCAGCACTTTGGTCTTCGAGAAAATTCCCTTCTTGCTTAATATGTTCTGCGCTTTCAATTCTTTGGAAGTTCCGAAGCAATAATAGGCCGTATGCAAGGCTTTATCTTGTGCGTCCAGCTTTTCGGATTGTGCCGCGTTAGCCGTAGCCAGGTTCTCTACATTCTCGTTGAGGTTGGCCACCGCTTCGTCCAGCTCCTGAATCCGGACATTTTTCTTAGCCAAGTCTTCCTGCAGGGCAACTATCTGAGAGGCCTTTTCGTCCAATTCCTTTGACAAACGGTTCACCATCTTTTGCAATGCCGCATTTTTTGAGCCGCTTTGATTCAATTTCTTCTGCAAATCCGCGATCTGTTCACGATTCTTTTTCAAGGTCTCCGAAACGATTTTCATGTTCTGCTTGATTTGCTCACGTCTTCCGGGTGTCATTTCATCCCCGGCCTGTTGCTGGACGTTCAGGTAATTTTCGGCTTCACGGATAGACTGGAATCCGACTTCAATATCATCCAACGTAGCTAACATATCGTTCAATTCGCTCACTGCTTTCGTGTTCTCAATCTTCAGCGAGTCATTCTCGGCCTGCAACTTCTTATACTCGGCCGATTGCTGACCACAAGATGCTAACATGGCCGTACAAATACATGCAACTAATACCTTTTTCATCTCTTTTTCTTTTAGTTGTTAAACATTTTCCTCTTTTCCTTTCTTCGGTTGTTTTAATCCGGCTAATACAATGACAATCTCACCTTTCGGCTCATTCTCGGAGAAATGGCGTACCACCTCTTCCAGCGTTCCCCGGACGGTCTCTTCGTGCAGCTTGGAAATCTCACGTGAGACCGATACCTGCCGGTCAGAGCCGAAGACTTCCATGAACTGCGTCAGGGTTTTGACCAGACGAAAAGGCGACTCATAGAATATCATGGTGCGATATTCGGAGGCCAGTTCAGCCAGACGGGTCTGCCTTCCTTTCTTTTGTGGAAGGAACCCTTCGAAACAGAACTTTTCGTTGGGTAACCCCGATGCGACCAGCGCCGGGACGAAAGCCGTCGCTCCGGGGAGGCATTCCACCTCAACCCCTTGACGGACACATTCACGCACCAGCATGAATCCTGGGTCGGATATGGCCGGTGTACCGGCATCCGAGACTAAAGCGATATTCTCGCCGGCCTTGATCCGTGCGGCCAGTTGCTCAACGGTCTTGTGCTCGTTGAACTTATGGTGCGACTGCATCTTGTTTTGAATCTCGAAATGCTTGAACAAGATGCCTGTGGTACGTGTATCTTCCGCCAAGACGAGGTCCGCCTCCTTCAACACACGGATTGCCCGAAACGTCATGTCCTCCAAGTTCCCTACCGGGGTAGGCACTATTGTCAGTTTTGCCATATTTTCGTATTTAGCTCTTAAGTTTTTGCATGGGTTTGTTTATACGTCTCAACTCAAGAGTTTACAAACTAATACCCCCATAAACTTATTTTGTTCTTTTATCGCTTTGTTTTGTTTGCATCACCCGGGTGATTTAATTGCATCACTCGGGTGATTTAATTGCATCACCCGGGTGAATTAATTACATCACAACTGTGATGCAACGAATCGTTCCCTTTAAAGATATCTCTTTTCCAAAAGTTTTACAAAATCGGCCGCACTTTCGTCCTTCAAGTTCCACGCCAGATGCGTATTTATATACGCCAGAGCCTCTTGGAGGGAGACGGTTTGATTCAGATCCGCGATGACTTGATTCATCAGCTCTTCATCACCATGGAACAAATCCCGGCGGAAACGGAAGCGGTCATTCAAGCTGAACGCTTTCTTGAAGTCCGACAAACTCTGCTTTTCCAGCACATCCTGCAATGAGCGGTTCGGTTTGGCCGCACCGGATTCCTTCTCTTCTTCGGCCGGTTGCTTGTCCGGCTCCGGTTCCGTAACGTGGGTGTCCGGCTCGTTTGCAGGTTGTATTTCCGGTTCGGGTGCTGCCTCTTTCGGCTCTACCTGAGCTGCCGGTTCGGGATGAACCTTTTCCGGCTCTTCTTTTGCGGACAGGAAATCCAATTTCATCTCATTCGTCAGTACATGATACTTTTGCGTCAGATTCGCTAATTGCTCCAAGTCATCCATTTGCTTTTTAAGACGGGTATGCATCTGAACGGCAATCCCGTTTTCCAGATTCAGGATATTCTCCAATATCGCATAAGTCTTATAGCCCCCTTCGCGCAACAGATCCATCGGAATAGAAGCATGATCCATCATTTTCTGGATAATGTCCTCCAGATTCCGGACCTCCGTAAGCAAATCCTGTAAAGCCTTTTCTTGTTCCATCTTTCTCTGTTTTTTGTTGACAAGCGAGCAAGGTTACAGGTGATAAGGCATTTTACCGGCCTTGTTGACTTGTTTTCTTGTATCCTTGTCAACTTATAAAATCATTAATAACGCAAAAGTATTTATTTCTACTTAATAATCACTTGAAATGATAGAATTATTCGTTTTTTTTTGATTATTCTTCAAAGTCTTCGGGCAGGTTGACCAGAAAAAGATGTTCGGTGGCCCGTGTGATTGCCGTATATAGCCAGCGATAGAACTCTTCGCCCAGCATGTCTTCCGTGACATAGCCGATGTCCAGAAAGACCGAATTCCATTGCCCGCCTTGTGCCTTGTGGCACGTAACGGCGTATGCGTATTTTACCTGCAAGACGTTATAATGCGGGTCTGTCTTCATCTTTTTAATCTTCCCGGCTTTTGTCGGAACATCGGCATAATCCTCTAATACGGAATAGAATAGCTTGTCATTCTGCTCTTTCGGGAGAGATGGGGTATCGGTCTGAAGCGTATTCAATAGGATTTTCAACTCTGTTTCTAAATCGTAGTCCTGAAAACGGGCTATCACATCGGCAAACCGGAAGCCATACATTTCGTAAGTACGCCGGACCTTCACGATTTGGATAATTTCCCCATTCGCAATAAAATCCATCTCCTTCATTTCGGAGGTCCAATAATAATTGTTGCGTGCCACCATAAGCCGGTCACCTGATGAAAGCTCTTCCTCCCGGTACAAAATCCGGTTCCTTATACCATTATTATATATAGTAGCCCTTTTGTTCGACCGGGTTACGATCATAGTGCCATCTATCCCGTCTCGTTGATAGGCCGCATCGATTTCCTCAATCAGTTCCTCTCCGCTGATTTTCCGGAAATCGGAAAACCCCTTTAGGCGGAGTTTGGGGAAAGCATCGACCTTTTGGGTGCGCAGGGCCTCCCGGATGCGGGTTGCGTTGAACAGGATTCCCGAGTCGTCTTGTTGGCGCACCACCTGATGGAGCATTATCTCCTCCACATGCAGGTTATACCCACGCAACACCTCCGGATTCAGTGCCGGACTCTCCCGTTGCATCACCGGAGGAAGCTGGGCGTCATCCCCCAGAATAATCAGACGGCATCCATTTCCCCCATAAACGAAGTGAATCAGGTCATCCAAAAGCCTTCCGGAACCAAAAATAAAAGAGTCTAAGCAATCATTTGTAATCATAGATGCTTCATCTACGATAAAAATTGTATCTTTGTGCAGATTTGGCGCGGGAAGAAATCCGGTCGGTTCATTGGAAAAAGCTTTTTGCCTATAAATCCGCTTATGAATCGTATAGGCATTCTGTCCGGCATAAGCCGAAAAGACTTTGGCCGCCCTTCCGGTCGGCGCAAGTAAAATCGTTCTTTGCTTTAGTGCATTCAAGGTTTTTACCAAAGTTCCGATCAAAGAGGTCTTACCGGTTCCGGCATATCCTTTCAGTAAAAGAAGCGAATCCGGGTCGGGAGAAATAAGGAAATCGGCTATCTTTTGGATGGCCAACTCCTGGTCTTGGGTCGGAATATGGGGGAAATTTTGCCGAATTTGCCCCTTTAAGAAATTATTTATCATTTTATTCGAATAA
>DWYO01000100.1 GCA_019118725.1 Candidatus Parabacteroides intestinavium
CCGAATTGAAATTTGCAAACAGTTTCCGGGAATAATTTCGGAATAATTACGAAGTACAGATAATGGCACAAAAAAACGAGTTGACAAGATTTATCCTCTTATCAACCCGTTTATGGACTTGCTTTAAGACACAAAATCTTGCGCCTCTACAAAGTCCTTGCCAACCATATACTTTTACTGTATACCTCTCTCACGGAGCTTCACCTGCCAGTTCCAAGCCGATTTCAAGGTATCATCCAAAGTTTCGATCGCTTTCCACCCCAAGACCTTGTTGGCCTTCTCCGGATTTGCCCAAACCTTTTCGATATCCCCTTCGCGCCGTCCCACGATCTTATGCGGAACTTTTACACCGGTAGCCTTCTCGAAAGTATTTACCAATTCCAACACCGAGACCCCCTTTCCGGTTCCGAGGTTGAATATTTCGACCTTCTCATCCGATTTATTTTCCAGCATACGATCCATAGCAATCACATGCGCCTTGGCCAAATCAACGACATTGATATAATCCCGGATACAAGAGCCATCGGGTGTGTCATAATCATCACCAAACACACTCAGCTCCTTACGGATACCGATAGCCGTCTGAGTCAGATAAGGAATCAGATTCTGCGGAACACCATTAGGCAATTCACCGATTTCAGCCGACGGGTGCGCACCGATCGGGTTAAAATAACGTAAAATGATGCTCTTGAACGGAGCCCCTGCATGAATCGTATCTTGGATAATTTCTTCATTGATCTGCTTCGTATTTCCGTAGGGAGACATAGCCGGTTTGATAGGAGCGTTTTCCGTTACCGGAAGATTTTCCGGATCCGGCTGTCCGTAAACCGTGCAAGAGGAAGAGAATACAATGCCCTTCATGCCGAATTCCGGCATCAGCTCCAAGATATTGATCAATGTGGTGATATTATTCCGATAATACTTCAAGGGCTGTTGTACCGATTCGCCTACCGCCTTGCTTGCGGCAAAAAGGATTACCCCCTCTATACCCGGATGAGCCTCCAAAGCCTTGCGGGCCCCTTCCTTGTCTTTCAAATCCAATTGGACGAACTCCGGACGAATGCCTGTAATACGTTCAATACCATCCAGCACTTCGATGTTGGAATTAGACAGGTCATCGATAATCAGCACATCATACCCTGCCTGTTGCAATTCTACCGTAGTATGCGAGCCGATATACCCCGTTCCGCCTGCCACCAAAATTTTCTTTTTCATACTATTAAATTTAGTTTTTGAGTTTATACGTTTTTGAGTGCATTAGTTTTTGAGTTTGTACGTTTTTAAGTTGGCCCCATCCACTAATAAACTCAAAAACTTAAGAAGCTGTTTTGAATTTATTCCAGCTTTTCCCGGAGAAATTCAAAACAGCTTCTAAATCTAATTCAGGAGCCTATACCCGAGAATCCCATAAACGCCATAGCCAGCAGACCGGCCGTAAGCAACGCGATAGGCGTTCCCTGCAAACCTTTCGGGATATTGGTCATGGCCAACTGCTCACGTATTCCGGCAAAGATTACCAAAGCCAATGCAAATCCCAATGCCGTAGAGATAGCATATACTACCGACTCCAACAAATTATAATCTTTCTGGATAACCAATATAGCCACACCCAGCACACAACAGTTGGTCGTAATCAACGGAAGGAAAATACCCAAAGCCTGATACAATGCCGGTGATACCTTCTTCAGAATGATTTCCACCATCTGCACCAAAGCCGCAATGACCAGAATAAAGCTGATGGTCTGCATGAATCCCAGTCCGAACGGATCCAAGACAAACTTCTGAATCAGGTAGGTGACAATCGTCGAGATAGCCAATACGAACGTCACGGCAGCTCCCATACCGATAGAAGTTTCCACCTTCTTGGAAACTCCCAAGAACGGGCAAATACCCAAGAATTGCGATAATACGACATTATTGACAAATACCGCAACGATAAATATCATTATATATTCCATATCTTACCCTATTTATGCTTTACGCAATTTGTTTACAATCGCAATCAGATAGCCCAGTACAATAAACGCACCCGGTGCCAAGATAAATATCAACGAACCGTACTCTTCCGGCATGAATGCCAGGCCGAATATCTTACCGGTACCTAACGCCTCACGGCAAGCGCCAAGCAAGGTCAAAGCCCAAGTAAATCCCAAGCCGATACCTAACCCGTCAAATCCCGAAGCAACGACTCCGTTCTTTGCCGCGAATGATTCGGCACGTCCCAACACGATACAGTTCACCACGATCAACGGAATATACAATCCCAAGCTGGCATACAAGGCCGGCGTATAAGCCTCCATACACAGCTGGACAACCGTCACGAAGGTAGCGATAATGACGATATACGCCGGAATACGCACCAAATCAGGCACCAGTTTCTTGACCGCCGATATGGCCATATTAGAACAAATCAGCACGAACATTGTGGCAAGCCCCATACTCATACCATTCAGGGCGGAAGAGGTCGTACCCAATGTCGGACACATACCCAGCAACAAGACAAATGTCGGATTTTCTTTTACCAATCCGTTTACAAACACTTTCCAATTATTCATGGTCGTTTCCTCCTTTCTCGTTATTTGATGTCGCACTGCTGGTCGCATCGGTATTCATAAACGCGCTATAAGCCCGGTTGACGGCATCCAGGAACGCCCGGCTGGTAATCGTTGCGGCCGTAATAGCATCCACGTCTCCGCCATCCTTCGAGACCGACAAACCCTTTTCCGGCATCTGTCTGCCCTTGATATTCTGCTTCGGTTTGTTCTCATCGCTGAACCAATCCTGCATCTTGGCGCCCAGTCCCGGAGTTTCCGAGTGTTGCTGGACGGAATAGTTCAGGATTTTCCCTTCAGCATCAAAACCGACTACCACTTTGATATCCCCGCTAAAAGCCTTATAATTCTTGTTTGAACTCTCTACGGCAACACCCACCAGCTTACCGTCCATCTTGGCCGGATAAATCTTCAGGGAATCTCCTTCCGGAGTAACCGACATAAAAGCCTCTTCCGAAGGCCGGTTGTTAAATTCAGGAGTAACGTCTTTGATAGCCTGTTCCAAGGCCAAAGCCTGCGCCTCGGCAATCGGGCCGGCCGTCATATTATAGACCGCGGCCAGGATAGCTCCGGCTATCACGCAGATGCCCGTCAATACGATGAGCATATTAGGTAATGTAGATTTCAGTTTTTCCATCTTACTTCTCTCCGAAATGTTTAGGTTTCACATAAGCGTTGATAAGCGGAGTCAGCGAGTTCATGATCAGAATGGCAAAAGACATGCCCTCCGGATAAGAACCGAACAGACGAATGATAGAAGTGAGCAATCCGATACCTATCGCATAGATTACCATTCCCTTCTTAGTCATCGGTGAGGTGACATAATCGGTCGCCATAAAGATAGCTCCTAGCATCAGACCACCGGAAAGGATATGGAGGAACGGGCTTGCATAAGTTTCCGGATTCACCAGATGCATGATACCGGTAAACGCAAATACCGTCAAAATAATAGTAACCGGGACATGCCAGGTGATGATTTTCTTCCACAACATATAGGCAAAGCCCAGCAACAACGCAATAGCGCTGACCTCACCCAAACTTCCTCCGTGATTGCCAATCAGCAACGAGGTGTAAGAAGGAAGTTCCTTCACCCCTTCATTCAACAAAGAAAGTACCGTAGCACCGGTCTCGGCATCGGTATAGGTAAGCGGAAAGGCACTCGTAGCGTCAACCAAAGGCCAGGTGGTCATCTGGGCCGGAAACGAAATCAACAGGAACGCACGTCCCGCCAATGCCGGGTTGAAAATATTGTTTCCCAAACCACCGAACGACATCTTGGCCACACCGATGGCAAACAAGGCGCCCAGCATGATAATCCATACCGGCAGGTTGGAAGGCACGTTGAATGCCAGCAGCACACCGGTCAATATAGCCGAACCATCGCAGATAGTCGGCTCTTTCTTCATGATAAACTTCTGTATCAGGTATTCGAAAAGCACGCACGATACCACAGAAACCAAGGTAACAATCAGTGCTCCCAACCCGAAATAGTAAAGAGATACCAAGAAAGCCGGAATCAGGGCAATCAGCACTCCATACATATTCTTACTGATGCTGTCTCCTCCATGTATATGCGGAGACGGCGATATATATAAACTCTTTTCCATTGCTCTACTCTATTTATGACTTTCTGGATCTGATTATACCTAAAACCTTTGCCTTACCGATGCGGATATGATCCAGCAACGGACGGTTGGCCGGACACGTATAGCTGCATGAACCGCACTCGATACAATCCTGAATATGGTCTTCCTCAGCCAAGTCCCATTTCTGATAAACCGTAGAACGCATCAGGAACGCCGGATTCAAGCCCATCGGGCAGACACTGACGCACTTCGCGCAACGAATGCAATCATGCATCGGCTTGCGTACGGATTCCACTTCCGTCATCAGCAATACTCCGGAGCTTCCTTTGCCTACCGGTACTTCCGCACTGACTAAAGCCTTACCCATCATCGGACCGCCTCCGATAATCTTGCCGGTGTTCTCGGGGAGTCCTCCGGCAGCCTCTATCAGATTGCTGATCGGTGTACCGATACGCACCAGGAAGTTAGACGGATTCTTTACCGCTTTTCCGGTTACCGTAACCACACGCTCAAACAACGGCTTGTTCTTTTGTACGGCTTCATACACGGCATAGACCGTCCCGACATTCTGGACGATGGCCCCGACCGAGATAGGCAATGCTCCGCTCTTTACCTGACGGGAAGTAACCGCATCAATCAGCTGCTTTTCGCCTCCTTGCGGATATTTGACCTTCAACGGCATCACCTCGATGCCCGGATAAGCCGAAGCCAGCTTCGTCATGTGGGCAATAGCGTCCGGTTTATTGTTTTCAATACCGATAACCGCCTTATTCACGTTAGCGGCCTTCATCAGGAGAGTCACGCCCACCAAAATCTGCTCCCCTTTCTCCAGCATCAGCTCATGGTCAGCGGTCAGATAAGGTTCACACTCTACGGCATTGACAATGACAATCTCCGCTTTATTGCCCGGAGGCGGAAGCAGCTTGACCTGTGTCGGGAAAGTTGCCCCTCCCATACCTACCACGCCTGCAGCGGCAATCTTGTCGATAATCTCCTTGGACGATAAGTTGCACTCTTTCACCAGCGTATCGCTCCGGTCGATAGATTCTTCCCATTCATCGCCCTCCACATCAATGTAGATGGCCGGACGCCGGTATCCGCTCGTGTCAAGCGCATTGTCTATTTTGTTTACTTTTCCGGAAACGGACGAATGGATATTCGCGGAAACAAAACCACCGGCTTTGGCCAGCAACGTGCCGACCTTCACCACGTCTCCTTTTTTCACCACAGCTTGTGCCGGAGCACCAATATGCTGGCTCAAAGGGATAATAACCTGTTTGGGTGCAGCCAGTGCGGTAATCTTTTTACCGGCAGACAGTTTATTCTCGGGTGGGTGAATGCCTCCGATTCGAAATGTCTTTAGCATACGATTAGATTTTTATTTTTTAATTTCTTCTTTCTTAACTTCAGTTGCTGTGTTCTCCACCGGTTTGGCCTGTACAGGCTCAGCCGGAGCGACCGGTTTCTCTACATCTGCCTTCGGAGCCGCTTCCTTACGGGGTGGGAAGTTCAGCTCGTGGATGGCTCCCGTCGGACACACCGCTACGCACTTACGACACATACGGCACTTGTTGTAATCAATATAGGCCACGTTATTTTCTACCGTAATGGCTCCGAATGGGCACTCTTTCGCGCATTTACCACATCCGATGCAAGCGTTGGCACAAGCCTTGCGGGCAACAGCACCCTTATCTTTGTTCACACAACTGACGAAGATACGGCGTGATTTCGGTCCCTTCTTGCGTAATTCGATAACATTCTTCGGGCACGCCTTCACACAGGCGCCACACGCGGTACATTTGTCTTCGTCCACCTCCGCCAGACCGGTCTCCGGATTGATATGGATGGCATCAAAGCTACAAGCCTTTACGCAATCGCCATAGCCCAAGCATCCGAAGGTACAATTGGTCTCGCCTCCATACAATGAGGAAGCCACCGCACAGCTCTTCACACCATCAAACTTATTGGTACGCGGGCGTGCGGCACATGTCCCGTTACAACGGACTACCGCCACCTTCGGTTCGGCCGAAGAGGCCTCTTTTCCCAAGATTGTCGCAATCTTCGCCATGACAGGAGCCCCTCCTACCGGGCAAAGCATCCCATCCAACGAATCCGCTTTTACACAAGCACCGGCGAATCCCGCACATCCGGCGTATCCGCAACCACCACAATTAGCTCCGGGCAAGACTTCCTGTACCTGACCTATACGCGGGTCTTCGTGTACCTCGAACTTCTTGGAAGCTACATAAAGCAAAAGGGCTCCGACTATGCCGATAGCCCCTAACGAAATAACGGCAATTAAAATCATTATATTTAATCTTTGAGTTTTTTAAGCTTGAAAACAAATCGTTTTTTCAACTTATCCCGTAACACATACAATACTATATAATAAGGTATAAGGACCAGCACCCCCAACGCTCCGCTGGCGGTTTCCTCCCATCCGGACGAGATTCCCGCCACAACAGCTATCAGCATCAGAACAACCGGCACAGCAAACGCCCAAAGGACAGCCTCCATACCCATCGAATCTTGCCCGATGATTACCACCGCTTCTCCGGGATGGTAGTCCCCCGAAGCGTCTTCTATCTCTACCTGTTTCTCTTTCTTGTCGGACATCGTACAAGCCGACTTCGCATGGCACCCGGCACAGGCCGAATACTGCGTGATCCGAACAATGACCCGATTGGTATCGACCCGTTCAACAATCCCTGTA
>DWYO01000101.1 GCA_019118725.1 Candidatus Parabacteroides intestinavium
CATTATATTTGCATGTAGAAAAACAAATGGATCTTTATGAAGAATAACGATTGGAAAAGCCGGCTTGGCGTGATGTATTCAACTAATCCCGATTTTCAATATGAAACGGATGAGGTGAAAGAGGAGGAAACTCTCCCGAACGAGAAACAACAACTTCGTGTTGCGTTGGACAAACGGAATCGGGGCGGGAAAATGGTGACCTTGATTACCGGGTTTGTCGGTACATCGGAAGATTTGTCCGCGCTGGGCAAATTACTTAAAGTCAAGTGTGGGGTAGGTGGGTCAGCCAAGGATGGAGAGATAATTATTCAGGGAGATTTCCGCCAGAAGGTGTCGGAAATCTTGAGGCAAGAGGGCTTCCGCCAAATTAAAGTAATAAACTGACTTAACCATTAATGGTCAATTACCTATGCTTTCTATTTATCGAGCTTCGGCAGGGGCGGGGAAAACTCATCGTCTGACAGGGGAATATCTGCTTTTATTGTTTAGCCAACCCAATGCTTACCGGCGGATCTTGGCGGTTACCTTTACCAATAAGGCTACGGACGAGATGAAAGGACGCATTGTGGAAGAGCTGTTTAATTTAGCCTCCGGCCGGAAGTCGGATTATCTGGCATTATTAACAGCTTATTATACCTTGACGGAGGAACAGGTAAGGTGGCAGGCAAAACGGATTATGATTGCTATTTTGCATGATTATTCAGCATTCAATATCAGTACAATAGACCGTTTTTTTCAGCAAACGATGCGGGCTTTTACGCGGGAGATCGGACTACAGGGCGGATATGGTATTGAAATGGATCAGGAGTTGGTGCTGACTGAGGCGGTAGACCGGCTATTGACGGACTTGGACAAGTCGGATAATCGGGAATTGCTCGGATGGCTCTTGCGTTTTGCCGAAGATAAGATTGAGGATGGGGGAGAATGGAACTTACGCCGGGACATTAAGATGTTGGGACGTGAATTGTTTAAGGAGAGTTACAAGCAATTCAGCGAGAATGTGGCTGAAGATATACGGGATAAACACGCTTTGGAGAATTATAAAGAGACTTTGTATGGCATCATCCGATCGGTAGAAAAAGAGGTCAGGGAGATAGGCAAAAAGGGAATGTCGGTCATGAGGGAGTTTGGATTGCAGCCCTCGGATTTTATTCAGGGAAGCCGCTCCCCTCTATTGCTTTTCCAGCGTTGGGAAGCCGGTGAGATGAAAGAACCGACCGCTACTTTCCGTTCGTTGGCAGATAATGTGGAGAAATGGTACGCAAAGAAAAGCGATGCTTCTATACAGGCCATTATCGGTACGGCTTTCGATAACGGCTTGAATGATTGTGTCAAAAGGGGTATTGCGCGGTTTGATAATCTGGTAGACTATTATACGGCTAAGGAAATTGTGCGTTATTACTATACATTGGGCATATTGACGGATATATCTCGCGAAATAGCTGCTTATCGGGAGGAGAAGAATGTAATGCTTATAGCCGATACCACCGAATTACTTCATAAGGTAATCGGAGGGAGTGATGCTCCGTTTATCTATGAGAAGACCGGAACACGGATTGATCATTTTATGATAGACGAGTTTCAGGATACAAGTGCCATGCAATGGAGTAATTTCCGTCCGTTGATCGAGGAAAGCCTGGCTCATAGCAGACCGAACCTCATCGTGGGAGATGTGAAGCAGAGTATCTATCGTTTTCGGAATTCGGATTGGAAATTATTGGATGAACAGGTACAACGGGATTTCCCTCGGGAAGAGGTGACCGAGGAAACCTTGAAAGATAATTGGCGGAGTTGCCGCAATATTGTGGAGTTCAATAATGCTCTGTTTACCATCGCGCCTTGTTTGCTTCAGGAGTTGTATAACTCAGCACTGGAAGAATCTTCGTTGCCTGAATCAGAGCGTCAGGAGTTTGCTTCACGTATTGCATCGGCCTATGCCAGAGCTTACCAACGCATCCCGAAACCGTTTCAGGATAAAGCCGGTCATGTGCTGGTCGAATTTATCTCGCAGGAGGATGAGAACGACTGGCGGGCGGAATCGCTTTCGCGTCTCCCGGGTGTCCTGCAGCGTTTACAGGCCAATGGGTATGCCTTGAAGGATATCGCCATTTTGGTCCGGACCAACTTGGAGGGAGCTACGGTAGCCCGTTATTTGCTGGCTTATAAGGAAGAACATCCGGATGATGGGTTTAGTTATGAAATCATCTCGGATGAGGCGTTATATGTGAATAGTTCTTCGGCCGTGCGTTTCCTTATCGCTTTGATGCGCCATTTGAAGAATCCGGAGAACCAGACTTGTAGGCAGCTGGCCCTCTTTGCTTATCGGATTTTATCCCTGCAATGGGAAAAAACGGATTTTTCCCGGGATGAAAAGGCTGAATTGCAAAAATTGGCCACATTGCCGATTTATGAGATGGCCGAAGGCCTTTTCCGCCTGTTCGCATGGCATATTCCGGAAAAAGAGCAGGTGTTTGTTCAGGCATTTCTGGATATGATTTTGGACTTTTCACAAAAAGAGAGTGCCGATTTGGGGCGGTTCTTGGATTGGTGGGAAGAGAGCGGTTCACGTAAGACGATTGCTACACCAGATGGACAAAATGCTATTCGTATCTTGACCGTACATAAGTCGAAAGGACTTGGATTTCGGGCTGTGATCCTTCCTTTCTGTGATTGGGAAATCGATCATAAGCCCATGAAACAGGTAATATTGTGGTGCCATCCGGAACAAAGACCGTTCGACCGGCTGCATCTGGTTCCGGTGCGTTATGGAGCGAATTTAGGAAAGAGCATTTTTGCCAGGGATTATTTTAAAGAAAAATTACATGCGTTTATTGATAATCTGAATACTTTGTATGTGGCGCTGACCCGTTCGAAAGAGGAGCTGATCGTATTGGCCCCGCGTCCGAAAAAAACGAATGAGGATGGCTCGATAGAAAAAATAGGGGGAATCGCTGATTTGTTGTGGTGCGGTGTGCAACAATCGGTGGAAGCCGATGCCCATGGAGAACGGTTCGCCCCATTATCGGCTTCTTTTTATTTGGATGAGAATCGTTTTGAATCGGGTGATTATTGGAATCCGCAATATAAGGAAAATGAGCCGCGGGCGATAGAGCTTCCGGTCAGAGAGCTCCGGTCTGTTTCTCCGGGAAATCGGTTGCATTTGCGCTTGCGGGGGAAAGGTTACTTTTTCGATAACGAACAGCGGAAATATGGTATGTTGATGCACGAAGTGCTGAGTGGCGTAAGAGTGCCGAAGGATGTACCTTCAGTTGTGAGTCAATACCGGATACAGGGGATTATCGACCGCAAGGAGGAGGAACAGCTTGTGGAACAGATACAAGTGTATTTAAAGAATCCGGAGGTCCAACGTTGGTATGACGGGAAAGCACGGATATTGAACGAAGTGGACATCCTTTTTGGAAAAGGGTTTTCCAAGCGTCCTGACCGGGTTATGATTTATGATGACGAAGTGGTGATTCTGGATTATAAATTCGGAAAAAAAGAAAACCGGAATTATCATTCGCAGGTGCGGAGCTATGTCCGGCTTATCCGGGAAATGGGATATACCCGTGTTTCCGGGTATATTTGGTATGTGGCTTTAGGAAAAATAGAATGTGTGGAAAAAGCTGTAATAAGCAATTGAGAATTACAAAATTTGCGTTATTACATAAAAATGAATATTTTTGCGAACGAATACCAATCATTCGGCATAAAAATGAAAGTACATAAAGAAGGAACAGGCTTGTTATTATCCTTGTTTACAATATTCTTTATTGTGGACGTGACACTCTATCATACTGTAGGAAAAGGTAGTCTTTTCTATACGGTAAGCTTCTTTACGTCTTTGTTTTTCTTGTTGATATTGAACTTCTTCCGGAGTCCGGCGCGGCGTTTCCCGTTTGATTCGGAAGGATTGGTGATAGCTCCGGCGGATGGAACGATTGTTGCTATCGAGGAGGTCATGGAGAATGAAATCTTGCATCGTCCCTGCTTGCAGGTCTCTATTTTTATGTCCATATTCAATGTACATGCCAATTGGTTCCCGGTAAATGGAACGGTAAAACATGTGTCGCATCAGGACGGACGGTTTATGGCGGCTTATTTGCCAAAGAGTAGTACCGAAAATGAGCGTTCTACCATTATTATTACGACTCGTGGAGGAGTAGAGGTTATGGCAAGGCAGATTGCCGGAGCTTTGGCTCGCCGGATCGTAACTTATGCTAAGGTGGGGGATAAATGTCATGTAGACGAACAAATGGGGTTTATCAAGTTTGGGTCGCGTGTGGATGTATTCCTGCCGATCGGTACGGAAGTTCTGGTGGAAATGGATCAAAAGGTGACTGGTAATCAGACACCGATAGCTCGGTTAGAGAAAAAATAAGGATTAGAAAAATGAATGTTTTGAAATATATACCGAATACAATTACCTGCCTGAACCTGATTTCGGGGTGTATGGCTATTGTAGCGGCTTTGAATGGCGATTTGCGAGGAACAATCCTCTGGATTATTGCAGCATCCGTCTTTGATTTTACAGATGGACTGGCGGCTCGTCTGTTGAAAGCCTACTCGCCTTTGGGCAAGGAATTGGACTCATTGTCGGATATTGTCAGTTTTGGCGTTGCACCGGGAATGGCTTTGTTCATGTTGTTGAAGGCGGCTGCAGGGGTTATCGGCTTGAGTGGCATAGCAGTCTTGTTGCCTTATCTGGCGTTTGTCATACCGGTGTTTTCTGCTTTGCGTTTGGCTAAGTTCAATATTGATGAGCGGCAAACCGTCTCTTTCATCGGAATGCCGGTTCCGGCTCATGCATTGTTGTGGGGCTCGCTGGCCTGTACGTTGCAGCCTTATGTGGCCATTCATGCGTCTACCCTTCTTTATGGATGTATTTTGTTGGCGGTGGCCACTTCGTATCTGTTGGTTTCTGAACTTTCGATGTTCTCCATGAAGGTGAAGAGTCTGTCGTGGAAAGGCAACGAACAGCGGTATGTGTTGGGGGGATGCGGATTGGTATTTGTAATCCTGTTTAAAATTCCGGGAGTTGCAGCTACAATCCTGCTCTATATACTCTTATCCCTTTTTAACAGAAAAGAGTGAAACCAATAAGCTTGTTGATTTGTTTAATGAATAGTAAAGTTTTCAACTTTCGCAAACTCAAGTAAGTTGACAAGTTAACGAGGAGACAAGGCATTTGTCACCTATTGTTTGATGCAAGATATTCACGGAATGAGCCTTTCAATCTTGTAGTCTTGTTTACTTAGACCTTGTTAACTAACAAGTTGAGTACTTGCGAAACTAAATTAAAGTATAAA
>DWYO01000102.1 GCA_019118725.1 Candidatus Parabacteroides intestinavium
TTATTTATATTCCTGCCAGCTCTTGATCTGGATATCTTCTTCCTTCATCGAACAGAAAGCTTCAATAAAGGCGCTTGCCAAACGAGCGTTGGTAATCAACGGAATATTATGGTCGATTGCGGCACGACGAATCTTATAGCCATTGGTCAGCTCTCGCTTACTATGGTCTTTCGGAATATTCACTACCAATTCGAACACGTGCTGACTGAACATATCCATAATATGCAGGTCGCCCTCTTCGTCCGGCCAACATACCGCCGTAGCCTTAACGCCATTCTCGTTCAGGAATTTGGCCGTTCCCCGTGTCGCATAGATGGTATATCCTTTCGCATCCAGCACCCGACAAGGTTCCAACAAATCCACTTTACTCTTTACCGCACCGGACGAAACCAAGATATTCTTCTTCGGAATCGTATTTCCTACGGCAATCATAGCCGACAACAAAGCTTCGTTGAAATCATCTCCGATACAACCTACCTCACCCGTCGAGCTCATATCCACGCCCAACACCGGATCAGCATTGTGCAAACGGGCGAATGAGAACTGCGATGCCTTGACACCGATCCAGTCAATATCGAATGCGCTCTTGTCCGGCTTCGTATAATCGGCATCCAGCATGATGCGAGTAGCCGTCTCGATAAAGTTCCGCTTCAACACCTTCGACACGAACGGGAAGCTTCGCGAAGCACGGAGGTTACATTCGATCACTTTCACGAAGTTGTTCTTTGCCAGGAACTGAATATTGAACGGACCGCTGATGTTCAATTCTTTTGCAATAGTCTTAGCCACTTTCTTAATCCGGCGTGCCGTCTCGAAATAAATCTTCTGGGCCGGGAACACCAGCGTAGCGTCACCCGAATGTACTCCGGCAAACTCGATATGCTCTGAAATCGCATATTCTACCACCTCGCCATTCTTGGCAACCGCATCAAATTCAATTTCCTTCGCACCCTGCAAGAACTCAGATACCACGACCGGATATTCCTTCGACACCTTAGCCGCCAGGCCCAAGAATTCGATCATTTGCTCTTTCGAATGGCAGACATTCATAGCGGCACCAGACAACACATAAGAAGGACGGATCAAAATCGGGAAACCAACCTCGGCGATAAACTCGTCAATCTCCTCCATGCTGGTAACCTCAGCCCAACGCGGTTGGTCAATCTTCAACGAATCCAGCATAGCCGAGAACTTATGGCGGTTCTCTGCCCGGTCAATAGACAACGGAGAGGTTCCCAAGATAGGCACATGCTGGCGATAAAGCTTCATCGCCAAGTTGTTCGGAATCTGTCCGCCTACCGAAACCACTACCCCCTTCGGCATTTCCAAATCAATGATATCCAGCACACGCTCGTAAGACAATTCATCGAAATACAAGCGGTCGCACATATCATAATCGGTCGATACCGTTTCCGGATTATAATTAATCATGATTGCCTTATACCCTAACTGGCGGGCCGTCTGGGCTGTATTTACCGAACACCAGTCGAATTCCACCGACGAACCGATACGGTAAGCTCCCGATCCCAGGATGATCACGCTCTTATCGGTCGGATAATAAGGAATATCATGCGCACTTCCATCGTATGTCAGATAGAGATAATTGGTCAGTTCCGGATTCTCGGAAGCCACCGTATTGATGCGCTTCACACTGGGCAGAATACCCAATTTCTTACGCAAATTGCGCACGCGGATATTCTCTTTCTCCATATTCCCTTCCGGATGCTCCACATAACGGGCAATCTGGAAATCGGAGAATCCCAGCCGTTTAGCCTCACGCAGGACATCCGCCGGAATCTCTTCTATCTTGTTATACAGTTCTAATACCTTCGTATAATCTACAATATTCTTCAGTTTCTTCAAAAACCAAGGGTTAATCTTGGTCAGCTCATAAATGCGCTCTACCGTATACCCTTGCTCCAAGGCCTGAGCTACGGCAAAGATACGCAGGTCAGTCGGATTGGCCAATTCCTTGTCCAGATCCTCAAACTCCAAGCCATTGTTCCCTACAAAGCCATGCATTCCCTGCCCGATCATACGAAGGCCCTTCTGCATGATTTCTTCGAAGCTCTTTCCGATAGACATGATTTCGCCCACCGACTTCATGCTGGAACCGATCTGCCGGTCAACACCCACGAACTTCGACAAGTCCCAACGCGGTATCTTTACAATCATATAATCCACTTCCGGAGCCTTGTAAGCCGAGTTCGGCGTACCCATCTCGCCAATCTCATCCAAGCCATACCCCAAAGCCAGCTTAGCAGCCACAAAGGCCAGCGGATATCCGGATGCCTTGGAAGCCAAAGCCGACGAACGGCTCAAACGGGCATTCACCTCAATGACACGATAGTCGTGCGTTTCGGAATTGAACGCATACTGGATATTACATTCACCCACAATGCCCAGGTGGCGGATCGTCTGGCGGGACAAATCCTGCAACCAGGTCAGCTCCTCATCGGTCAACGAGCAGGTCGGAGCCACCACGATACTTTCGCCTGTATGCACACCCAGCGGATCCACATTCTCCATGCTTACCACCGTAAAGCAATGGTCATTCTTATCACGGATTACTTCAAATTCTATTTCCTTCCAGCCTTTCAGCGATTCCTCCACCAGAATTTGCGGAGCATAAGCAAAGGCATTTTCCGCCAGTTCGCGCAATTCCGCTTCATTCTTACAGATACCGCTACCCATACCGCCCAGGGCGTATGCCGAACGGATCATCACCGGGAATCCGATTTTACGTGCGGCAGCTATGGCGTCATCCATATTTTCTACCGCCTGGCTCACCGGCGTTTTAATGTCAATTTCCGTCAATTTCTTGACGAACAAATCGCGGTCTTCCGTGTACATGATAGCTTCTACCGAAGTACCCAGTACCCGCACGCCATATTTGGCCAACGTTCCGTTCGTGTAGAGCGCCGTACCGCAATTCAGCGCGGTTTGTCCGCCAAAAGCCAGCAAAATACCGTCCGGCTGTTCCTTTTTGATAACTTCTTCTACAAAATAGGGAGTGATAGGCAAGAAATAAACCTTGTCGGCAACGCCTTCCGAAGTTTGAATAGTTGCGATATTCGGATTAAGTAACACGGTGCTGATGCCCTCTTCCCGCATGGCCTTCAGCGCTTGCGATCCCGAATAGTCAAATTCACCTGCTTGTCCGATTTTCAATGCACCGGAACCCAGAACTAATACTTTTTTAATGCCGCTTTTTGACATAATGACTTTTGTTTATATTACTTTAAGTTTTTAAGTTCACAAGCTTTTTAGTTTTTGAGTGGAAAAAATCCAATCAAACTTTACAAACTAAAAAACGCATAAACCCAAGAACCGATTACTTATTCATGCAAAGGTAGCAATTATGAATAAAATACAAAGCATCCAAGGCGATTTAAGTTTGCAATTTTATGCATTTATGCGTTTTTTATTCAACGCAAAGCGCAATAAAGGCCTATAAAATCACAAAACATCACTTGCCCTCCAATGCCTCTTTGGCCTTTTGAGCCGCTTCCTCGATATCCTTGCCGAAGTCCTTGAAACCCGCCTTTACCCGCAGGGCCGAATAAGCGGTCTGGTATTGGGCGATCTCCATTTTCTCCTCAGCGGTCAGCTCTTCCGCAAACTTTTCATAAATATCTCCGGTAAACTTCTCAAATTTCTTATCCGCTTTTTCCCAGTCCTTATCCGAATAGGAATCGGCATGGGCACGCACATCTTCCACGAAATCCGAAAACTCCTTTACATAAGATTCCTTATTTCCGCACGCATTTAAAACCAGCAAGGCAAATGCCATCAACAATACCTTCTTCATACCTATATATTATATTACAATTGATAATTGACATTTCATGACCCACAACGAAAGCCTGC
>DWYO01000103.1 GCA_019118725.1 Candidatus Parabacteroides intestinavium
CATTAAGGTGTGTCAGAATTAGCAAAATGCAAGGCATTGAGGATGAGGGCGACAGGAGTTTACTGGAGTAAATGACTTAGCCCGAATTCCGAAAATAACGCAGCAGTTTGCAATTATGACACACCGTCCCCTTTTTTATAATATTATCATTCTATTATTTTTTGTATCGTCCCCATATTCACACCTTGCCGGATGATATGCGGATCGCCTTTATAATATAAATCACATGCGCCAACCGGCTTCAGGTTTATGGTATCGGTAACAAACACATGCAATGAACAGGCTCCTGCCGTTCGGCAGGTAAGTTCTTTGGCTTGCAGATCCGGAGCATTGTAATCACATTTTCCCGCTAAATTCAGATCTACTTGCCCGGCTTTTCCCCGAAGGTCAGTCTGGCATTTTCCGGCAATATTCAAGGTAAGCCGTGATATATCCAAGGATTCTGCTTTTACGAGGCATTTTCCTGCCATGTGGATTGCCAGATCGGGAACAATCAGCGAATCCATTGCCGTAAATGATACATCCCCCGCCATACTGAGTGTCTCGATAGCAGACGAGCGGGTCTGAATGACAAAGCGGGTCGGATTCATCAGGAACCCCTCTTTTTTCGGTTCGATGAGTAGCGTATCATGGGAGGTGTGAATCTTGAATAACGGAAAAAGATTCTCATCACATTCCACTGACAAGTGAGGCGTCTCGTCTGAATGCGTGTATTCAACTTGCAATTTATTTCCAGCCACTGAGATCACCCGATAATCCGTGATGGCAATCTCTTTTTGAATCAGATTGCCGTTTCCATGAATCGGCTTGACATTCACCTGGCAAGATGAAAACAGGTACCCGAATAAAAAAGCTAATCCATAAATAATAGGTTTCATACGTCTTGAGTTTGTTAAAACGAATAATAATAGGTGTTATCCCAATTCCATGGCAAAGAGCTCCAGCCGTTAATGCCTGTCTGGTAGAAATAGACACCCGATAGGATAATCGAGAGCATCCACAGCACAATCAGAATCCACTTCGCCGTAGCCGTCAGCGGTTTCACATGGAAGAAAGAACGGCATATCGCATACCCGATATAAAACACTGGAATTCCCAAAAAGATGATGAAGCTGATGCACCCCATGAATACCAACGCTGTCGGTGCCCCTGAATACCAATCCATGCCGAAAGGCGAGAAGTGATACAAAACACCGGTGCCGCCGACCAGCAGCGCGAACGCCACAATCAGCAATACGAACAACACCAATCCCAGAATCGGGAACAGAATGATACCCGCCAATATGGCGATGAACTTCAGGATAAAGCCAATCACTTGCACGAAACCATCGGCTATCTTGTGAAATGCGCTGGCAGGCTTGTCTGATTGGATAAACTCATTCGCACTGTGGCCTACCTTCTCGAATCCATCGGTTACTGTTTTCCCGATATTCTCAATTGTTACGCTTTCTCCTCTCATTTCCAACTTTTCGGTAGCAGTACGTGCTAAAGGCATGACCATCCAGCAAAGCAAATAAAATGGTACCACAAATCCGTGCGTAAAGAAAATCAACAAAAAGAGTAAAATACGGATAGCGGTTGCATCCCAGCCCATATACGCTGCAAATCCACCGGCTACACCACCGATTATCTTGTTGTCCGGATCACGCATTAAGCGTTTGCGCTGAGCCTTCGGTGCCTCTTGCGGAGCAGCTTCCGTTGATTCTTTTTCTTCTTTCGCATCCTCATCGAACAGCTCCTCCGGTTTTCCCATCCGTTGGATGATATTTTCGACCTCTTCAATCGTGATGACCTGATATCCTAAGCGAATACGCTCGTTGAAAAGTTCGGAGATGCGCATCTCGAAATCATTCAATATCTCTTCCGAACCCTCCTCTTTTCGGAAATGGATCCGCAAGTTGTTCAGATATTTGTCCAGTAGTTGGTATGCGTCTTCATCGATATGGAAAACCGAACCGCCTAAATTAATGGTAAGCGTCTTTTTCATGTCTGTGTCTGTTTAATTGTTCTTAATATGGTTAATTGTCTCTGTAAGTTGAAGCCATGAGGCTTCCAACTCTTGCAGAAACGCCTCACCCTGTTCTGTCAGCTTATAATACTTACGGGGAGGCCCTTGCGTAGATTCTATCCACTGATAGCTCAAAAAACCACTGTTTTTCAGCCGCGTCAGTAACGGATATAAGGTCCCTTCTACTACAATCAAGCGAGCCTCCTGCAGCTTCTGGATAATGTCTGAACTGTAAGCCGGCTCTTTTTTTAGCAAAAGAAGAATACAATATTCAAGCGTTCCTTTTCGCATTTGAGATTTTACATTTTCTGCATTCATAGCCCTTTACTTTTATTTGTAAGCAAAACTAAGCAAAACATAGTTATTATGCAATACAAGCTACTGATATTTAATATATTTTATACATGTGTGAAGCTATTTTAAACTATTAGCAGGTAAACAATCCATACATAGGGAAATCCGCAGCCATATCTGCTTAGGGGAAGTGTCCCTTTCGTGAGTTGGTTAGCCTTGTTGGAGGTGACTACATTGTTGTTGTTCCGGAAATAACACTTATCCGGTAAAAAATGGCGGATGCTTTTTACGCTCTCCGCTTTTATGTTATCTTTGTACAGAACTAAAACACACTGACAAACCTATTGATATGATGAATGTAAAAAACACAATCAGACTGGTGCTGGTAGGGATTGCCGGATTTTCTATCGGCAGCACGCAGGCGCAACACGGACGGGTGGATTTTGTGGACTTGAAGGAGGTGACGGTCCAGGATTCCTTTTGGAGTCCCAAGTTCAAGATCTGGAATGAGGTTACTATTATCGATGTATTGGATAAATTTGAAGGGAAACGTCCTGCACCGGAAGGCAATTTTGACACATTCCGTAATTTTGATTTAGTCGCTGCCGGAGAACGGGGAACGAATAAGCATGTCGGAGCTCCTTGGTTTGACGGATTGATTTATGAAACAATCCGAGGTATCTCGGATTACTTGGTACACTGTCCCAATCCTGCGCTTGAAGAGCGAATCGATGCTTATATTGACCGGATTGCGGCAGCCCAACAATCGGAAAGCACCGGTTATTTGAATACCTATACGCAACTTAACGAGCCTGGGCACCGATGGGGTGAGCACGGTGGATTTCTCCGTTTTCAACACGATGTTTATAATGCCGGAATGATGGTTGAGGCGGCAGTACATTATTATAAAGCTACCGGAAAGACGAAATTGCTGGAAACAGCTGTACGGTTCACTAACCACATGGTAGATTGCATAGGCGAATATCCGAAGAAGAATGTCGTACCGGCACATTCCGGTCCGGAAGAGGCTGTCATTAAATTGTATTGGTTGTTTAAACAGGAACCTCAGTTAAAAAAACGCCTGAATGTTCCTGTAAACGAACAGGCTTATTGGAAATTGGCTACTTTCTGGATAGAGAATCGGGGACATCATTGCGGATATCCTTTGTGGGGAATCTGGGGAAACGGAAAGGCGGAACAATGGATAAAAGACTGTCTCTATACCGATCCCGTATATGGAGTACATAGTCGTCCGAGTTGGGGTACCTATGCGCAAGATTCCCTCCCGGTATTTGAACAGCAGGATATTGAGGGACATGCCGTACGGGCTACGCTGTTGGCTACAGGTATTGTGGCTGCTGCACTCGAAAATCATTCGACCGACTATATCCATGCGGCTAAACGATTATGGGATAGCATGGTCGGAAAGCGTATGTTTGTGACCGGTGGGGTAGGGGCTATTCATGAAGATGAGAAGTTCGGTCCGGATTACTACTTGCCGTCGACGGCCTATCTGGAAACTTGTGCTGCCATTGGCGCTGGATTCTTTAGTCAACGGATGAACGAACTGACCGGAAAAGGCATGTATATGGATGAACTGGAACGTATTCTTTACAACAGCCTGCTGACGGCTGTATCTCTTTCCGGAGATAACTATACCTATCAAAATCCGTTGAATGCAGAGGATCATAACCGATGGGCATGGCACGGTTGTCCTTGTTGCCCTCCCATGTTTCTGAAGATTACTTCCGCGCTGCCGGGATTCATCTACGCTCAAGATAAAGAGGCTATTTATGTCAATCTGTTTATGGGAAGCCAAGCCGCTGTGTCTCTTTCTGAAAATAATAAAATTGGAATTCTTCAAGAAACGGATTATCCGTGGGGCGGCAGCGTGAAGATTACAGTCTCTCCACAAAAAAAGAGTCGGTTTTCGGTGAAAGTACGTATCCCGGGATGGGCATTAGGCCGGGAGAACCCTTATGGATTATATGAGTCAGACTTGAAACAAAGAGGTGGGCAAGTGCATTTGTGGGTCAATGGGGAAGAAGTCCCCGTTGAAGTAACCGATGGGTATGCTACTTTGGACCGGACTTGGCGCGAAGGAGATCAAATCGAATTGAAGCTTCCTGTACAGCCCCGTATTATCACGGCTCATCCGGCTGTCAAAGAGTTGGAAGGGCAGGTCGCGGTTGCAGCGGGTCCGGTCATCTATTGCTTTGAGAGTGTCGACAATGGAGATGTCGGTTTCTTGCAATTGGATGCAGCACAGCCATTGAAAATGGAGCGGTGTAAAAATCTGCTCAACGATGTTCAGGTCATACACGTTGGAAATAGGCAACCGCTGACGGCTGTTCCTTATTACGCTATCGCTAATCGCCAACGGAATACCAGCCATAAGGTATGGGTGGACCGGTATGAAGAGACTCACATTGCGGTTATGCCTCAACAGACAGCTGGAGAAATCACTCCCTATCTATATGGAGCGTGTATAGAGGATGTCAACCATGAAATTTATGGTGGGCTGTATGCACAGCAAATTTTCGGAGAAAGTTTCGAAGAACCTCAGCCTTCTCCTTCCTTCCTGGATTTTACCGCTTATGAAGGCGAATGGAGCGTAAAGGGGGAGGAGCTTTGTGTTCAAGCGGCTCCCGGAGCCAAACTCGTCTATGATGGGCGTGAGCAAGTTAATCAGGTGTGTGTGGCTATCAAATTTGATAGCCGACAGGGGGATAATGCCGGAATATTAATGCATGTCTCTCAGCCTAGAAACGGAGCTGACGCATTTTTTGGTTATGAAATTAGCCTTTCTGCCGATGGTTCGAAAGTAGTAATCGGGAAACATAAGAATAACTTTGAGTCGATAGCCACTATCCCGGTTACTTGTAACCCGACTGATTGGAATCAATTGATGGCTACTACGTTTGGGGGAACATTGGAGGTAGCCCTGAACGGACAGAAAATATTTTCAATACCTGTAGATCCGGATTTGACTCAAGGGAAAATGGCCTTACGCACGTGGAACTCTCAGGTCCGTTTCCGTGATGTCCGTATAGGCAATGAGAACTTGGCGTTCCGTGTCAAACCTGTTGAAGCGGTCAGCCGTCAATGGGAGGCTTACCGGCAAGGAGACATGCAATGTGATTTTGCCTTAGAAGACCACGTAGCTTTTAATGGGGAACAAGCCCAACGGGTCTCTTTTATTCAAGGCAAGGGACGGGTTGGAGTCCGTAATGCCGGCTTGAACCGTTGGGGAATAGCGGTCAGACAAGGCGAAACCCTGCAAGGACGGATTTATCTTCGAGGAGAGCACCTGCAAGGAAAAGTCACTGTTGCTCTGCAAAATGCCGATGGAACGCAGGAGTATGCTTCCCGGCAATTGAAGGGTATTGGCAAAGAGTGGAAGAAGTTCTCTTTTGCCTTGACGCCGGAAGCCGATGACCCGGAAGCCCGGTTTGTTGTGTATCTCGACCGTCCCGGTAGTCTGTGGATTGATCAGGTTTCTCTGATGCCTACAGGCGATGCCTTGTTTAAAGGGCTTCCCTATCGGAATGATATCGGGCAAGCCTTGGTAAATGAAGGCTTGACTTTCTTGCGTTACGGCGGAACGATGATTAATGCCCCGGAATATCGTTTCAAGAAGATGATTGGTGATCCGGATCGCCGGCCGCCCTATCGTGGACATTGGAATCCCTATTCTACTAACGGATTTGGTATTGAGGATTTTCTGAAATTTACTGAAGCTGCCGGATTTACCGCTGCTTTCGCGATTAATATCGAAGAAACTCCGGAAGATGTGGCGGATATGGTCGAATACCTTAATGGAGCGGTTACCACTAAGTGGGGAAAAAAACGTGCGGAAGACGGGCATCCGGAACCCTATGGGGTCAAGTATATCGAGATTGGCAACGAGGAGGTTCTGTTCCATGGAGATCGAGCAGATGAATATGCGCATTATATCGAACGTTTCAACCTGCTTTGTCAGGCTATTCAGAGCAAAGATCCCTCTGTTCAGGTGATTTGTGCCGCGTGGTGGAGGCCGGAATCATCGAATATGGAAAAAGTATTCCGAGCCATAGATGGCAAAGCAGCTTATTGGGATTATCATCCGTGGGCTGATGAGCCTTCTGCCGGGAAACAGGTAGAACGGGAATTGCGTCAGATGAAAGATATGTTTCTGAGATGGAATCCGCATACTACGTTGAAATGCGCTGTTTTTGAAGAGAATGGAAATACGCATAACATGAAAAGAGTATTGGGACATGTTACCTTGCAAAATGCCGTTCGTCGTATGGGGGACTTTGTACTGACTTCTTGTGCAGCCAATGCCCTGCAACCTTATCAACAGAACGATAACGGGTGGGACCAAGGACAGGTTTTCTTCACGCCTACACAAGTCTGGGGAATGCCTCCTTATTATGCCCAGCAAATGGCCTCGCGCCATCATCAGCCTATATTGGTCGGCTGTACTGTAACCGGAGGTACAGAACAGCTGGACGTTACGGCTACTTGCAGTAAAGATGGAAAGCAGATCGTGCTTCATGTGGCTAATATCGGGGGGCGTCCCGCAAGCGCTACGCTGGATATCGCTTGTTCCGGCAGGATTATAGCTGCCACAGCCTCTGAGCTTAGCGGGCAACCGGAGGAGGTGAACTCCCCGGAAAGTCCACAGCGGATTATACCAGTCGAGAAACCGGTGCAACCGGCTGCCCGGCAAGTCTACGAGTTTGCGCCTTATTCCTATACTATTCTGACATTTGTCCAAGAGTAGAGTGCTTGATCGGTGTGATTGAACGGTTTTTTAGTCTTTGTAGCTGGACAATATGTCTATTTTACTATCAAATTGTCATATTTGGAAACAATATGTCAGCCTAATCGGAAAGAAATTGGAATTTTATTACTTGGCATACGATTTGTAGAAGTATAAGTGAATTTCGGAAACGAAAGGATCCGAAGTTCAAGGATAAACTGACAATAAAAAAATTAAAGATAGGAGATTAAGATTATGACACCG
>DWYO01000104.1 GCA_019118725.1 Candidatus Parabacteroides intestinavium
CAGGCCTCTCACCGTAGGAACGGAAAAGCTCCATGCAGACGAATATCATATTGCGGCACTTCTTTATGGCCTGCCTCAATATGCCGAAAGTCACCACGCCCACACTAACGCACACCTTCAGGCTGCTGAAAGCGGCATAACCTTTGTTACTCCAACGCCTGAACCTTACTATATGTGTTTTCTGCTGACTGTGCATAATACTTTCCTCTCTGCATCCGATTGCAAAAATAAGAATAATCCGGCAAACCCGGCAAGGTTTATAGTATTTGTTAAACCCGGTTTCAGATTTACTTTTGTTAGCAGCCATATTCTTGTGTCGTTGTTCTTTTGTCAGATGGTCCATTTCGATTTTACATTTAAAGAAATATGTGCCATACTTTATCAAATGCAAAGGTACTTATTTTTATTTGAATGAGATTAATAAAAACAGAAAAGCTACTATCTTATACGATTTCTTAGATTTCGACCAACGGGAGGATAGTAAGAAGTTTCGGTATACTCGAAACACAAACTTGCTACCCTCCCGTTGACATTGTTTACAATCCCAAGCCTTTGTCCTTTCTGTGCGGTGCAACCGTCCTCCTAATGGATGAGAACAACTTGTCGAACTGCTCCTTGAACCATTCGCCAATCGGTTGCCCGTTGATGGCAAGTGCGAGTTTAGACCTGTCTTTCGGGTCTTTCACCACTTGGAAGCCCGCCCTTTCGGTCGTGATTTTCCGCTTGTGCTCCTCCGAATAGAGTTCGTTCTCATAAAACAGCGGCTTGCCGCAGATGAGCGTGGCAAGATACAAATCGATGATTTCAAAGCGCACCAGCATAGGAAACTCTCCTAACGGCTTAATTGCATTAATCTGTTGAAATTCGGAGGTTTTTCCAGTGATTTTGTCTAAGTTTGCATCCGATTTGACAAGAAGCATGAAAAGATATCTAAAATATGTATTATTAATAGGAATAGCCTGTTGGGCCATGGCCTGCCAGCAAGAAACATCGATAACCTCAGTCATTCATGTAGACGGAGAAGGAACCCGGCAAGCGGTCAATCCGGATCTGTATGGAATCACTTTGGAGGAAATCAATCATGCCATTGATGGCGGATTGTATGCAGAGATGATCCAGAACCGGAGTTTCGAGGATGGCATCGCGCCGTTGAATTGTCCCTACAACGCGCGGCAAAGAATCATCACGACTCCCAATGGCTATGATATGCCCTTTATGCGTCCGGATTCCCTGCCCGGCTGGAAAGCCCTATCGCCCTCTTCCTGGCTTTATCCGGACACGAAGGAATTATTGAACGAAAAGAACCGTCGCTCTTTGTTGGTTTCGGTATCGGCCACCCCTGAATCCGGCCGGGGCGGAGTTGTAGCCGAAGGGTATAACGGACTGGCCATCCGCAAAGGAGAGAGCTATCATCTTTCCTTTTACATAAAGGGCGCATCGCTGTTGCCCAAAACCCTGACCGTTGCGTTGGAAGATTCTACCCGAAGCCGTAAGCTGAGCGATGTATGTACCGTCAAGACCCGGAACGAATGGACACACATCCGCCATACCTTCACGGCGAATGAGAGTACCCACAAAGCGACACTGGTCTTCTCGTCTGATAGCAGTCAGATATTCTGGATAGATGTCGTCTCGCTCTTTCCGGAAACCTGGAAAGGACGCGCTAACGGGCAACGCCAGGACCTGATGGAGAAAATAGCCCAACTGCATCCCCGGTTTGTCCGCTTCCCCGGAGGAGCTTTTGTGGAAGGCTATACCGCCGGGACTTATCCCGTATGGAATGAAACCATCGGAAACATCACCGAACGGAAAAGTTTCTGGAGTGTCTGGGGATATGGCACGACTAACGGGATGGGATTTCACGAATACCTGCAATTATGCGAAGATTTAGGGGCGGAGCCGATTTATGTAATCAATAGCGGAATCACGAATATGAGCCGGCGCCCGCGCTATGAATCGATTACTGAAATGGACAAGTTAGTGCAAAATGCCTTGGATGCCATCGGTTATGCCAATTACCCGGCCGACTCCACCTTGGGCGCGATGCGGGCAAAGAACGGTCATCCCCAACCGTTCCATCTGAAATATATCGAAATCGGAAGCGAGAACTACGGACATGAATATACCAAACGCTTCAACCTGTTCCGGAAAGCCATCAAAGAGAAATGGCCGGACATTATGGTAATCAGCAATGCTTTGGTCGGACGCCAGCCCCATACGGGATGGAAAGATGTGCATTTTAACGGGAAGAACTCGTTTTTCCTGAACAATGCCTCCCGTTACGGGACTATCCGAAGCCGGCATGAATGGGAAAACACCTTCATCGGGGAGTTTGGGAATATGCAATATCCGGAAGCCCGGACCATGGGATCCGCCATCAGCGAAGGATGTTTCCTGATCGGTATCGAACAGCACCCGGGCATGATGAGCCGACTGGCCTACTCCCCTCTGCTGGGAAATGCGGATTACCTTAACGGACGCTGGCCTATGCTGCTTTTCAACAACCACCAGGTAGTGCCTTCCCCTTCTTACTATATGATGCGGTTATTCAACGAGCATCGGGGACGGGAGGTGCTTCCTACCCACGTAGATACCTATTTGCGCCCTACCGTAACCTTCGGAGGGGCAGCTGTCTATATGTTTGACAACTGTTACGAGCTGACGGAGGTTTCGATGGATGGAAAACCCATCGAGCAGGGAAAGGTACTGAGCGGAAACTGGAATATCCAACCGGGCATCCTGCATCCCGTACCGAACCGGTGGAATTATGTATTGCTGGGAGACACATCGGCTTCCGATTATACTTTCCACACACGCATCCGGCGTACCAAAGGAAGCGAACTGATCCAGTTCCGTATGCGGGATAAGGGGCTCCTGAAGGAGCGTCAGGATTATATCTGCTTCACGTTAGGAAACGGGAAAGCGCAGCTCTATCACCAATGCGGGAATGTAACGGATTCGTTGGCTACAACGGTCAATTTTCCTTTCGTTAACAACACCTGGTATGACGTACGGATTTCCTGCCATCGGGACACCATACGGTGTTTCGTCGATGAGAATTTAATCCAAGAATCGGTAATGCGCCCCTACCCCTCTCTGGCTTCGGTCGCAACCATCGATAACGGATATCTCTATATAAAGGTAATAAACACCACACGGCATGAAGAGAAGACGGAAATAAACATCCAAGGTCTGGCGGTAGAAAATCAGGCAGAGATAATCGAGCTGGCCGGTGAATGGGATGCCCGGAACACATTCGAACATCCGGATCTGATCCGCCCCGTCAAACGCACCATCTCCTTTACCTTAGGAATGCCGAAGATCTATAAATTTCCACCCTCTTCCATATCCATCTTAAAATTCAAGCTGGAAAACTCCTGATTCCCGGAAACATGCGGTAATCAACGGGGATATTCACCGGAAAAGGGATGGTTCTTGCCGGGAAGAACGTGACAAATAAAAGATCTTCCGGAAAACTTTTTCCGCTCTTTTGGAAAACAACTACCTTTGTTTGGTTGTTATCCAAATAAACTTAGAAAGGAACAAATGAAAAAGATCGTTTTAAGCTGTTTGGTTTATTGGTTGATCGGATCCGGATTATCCGCGCAACAAGCCTTAAGCTTACAAGAATGCAGGGACTTGGCCGTCCGGAACAATAAAGAATTGCAAGTCTCGGCCGAGAAAATAAAGATAGCCGGGTACGAGAAAAAAGCAGCGCTTACCAAATACTTTCCGCAGCTATCGGCTAACGGAGCCTATATGTGGAATCAAAAAGACCTGAATCTGCTGGATATGGGGCAGCTGAGCAGCTCGTTGGCCTCATCGTTGGGGGGATTGGCCGAACTCCCCATCGTCCAGCAAGCGGTAGGAGCCGTTGGCGAAGCGCAGCATTTGGACGTCCAGAATATATGGGTGGGCAATATCGCCCTGGTCCAACCCATCTTCATGGGAGGAAAGATTGTCTCCTACAATCAAATCGCCGAATATGCGAAAGAGCTGGCTATATCCATAAATGACCAGCAATTGCAAGACCTGCTTTATAAAACGGATGAGACCTACTGGCAAGTTGTCTCGTTGGTGAACAAGAAAAAGCTGGCGGATGCCTACGTGGATTTGCTTCGGAAGATGGATGAAGATGTCACCGCCATGATTAAAGAAGGTATCGCAACCGAAGCCGACGGACTCTCGGTCAAGGTCAAGCTGAATGAAGCGGAAATGGCACAGACCCAAGTCAATAACGGACTTGCTCTCTCACGGATGTTACTGGCCCAAATTTGCGGTTTGCCCTTAGACAAACCGTTAAGCCTTGCGGATGAGGAACTGGACACTATTCCCGTTTCGACGGAGACCGCATCAGCCGATATCAATCAGGCCTTCATGAACCGGAACGAATTGCGCAGCCTGGATCTGGCTTCGAAGATTTACAAGAAAAAAGAACGGATCGTATTGGCGGATATGTTGCCTACGGTGGCTTTCTCGGCCAACTATCTGGTAACAAACCCCAATCTGTTCAACGGATTCAAGAATGAGTTTGACGGAATGTTCAATCTGGGATTTATTGTCCGGATACCTATTACCGGTTGGTGGGAAGGAAGCTACAAGCGGAACGCTGCCCGGGCGGAAACGCGTATCAAGCAATTGGAGTGGGAAGATGCCCGTGAGAAAATAGAGCTCCAAGTGAACCAGTCGGTCTATAAAGTCAATGAAGCCAATAAAAGATTGGTTGCGTCCAACCGGAATATGGAAAATGCCGAGGAGAACCTGCGACGGGCGAACTTCGGTTTCGAAGAAGGGGTCATCCCGGCTTTGAACCTGATGGAGGCACAAACGGCCTGGGTATCGGCACGCTCCACCCTGATTGACGCCCAAATAGACATGAAGCTGACCCGCGTCTATCTGAACAAAGCGTTGGGAACGTTGAAAAAGTGACAAAGCTTCTCAGAGACAAGATAACAAGTTGCCCAAGCATCAGGAACAAGAAATTCAAGTTCTACTGAAGCCTCGTCAACGGATAAACTGACAAACTAATAAACTCAAAATATTATGGCAGAGAATAAGAAATACACATTAAACAATATGATGCTGGCATTCATTGCCACATTGATAGTCGTACTATTGGTTGCGTTGGCCGGATTTTTCCTTCTGACCCCACCGGATGAAGTCATTATGGGACAAGCGGAGGTCACTACGGTCCGCGTCTCCGGAAAAGTACCGGGCCGAATAGAATCCTATCGTTTTCAAGAAGGCGATAAGGTCAAAGCCGGTGATACGCTGGTATTCCTGAACACCCCGGAAGTAAAGGCAAAGCTGATGCAGGCTAAGGCCCTCAAAGCTGCGGCCGAAGCTCAGCATGCCAAAGCCTTGAAAGGAGCCAGAGAGCAAGAGATAACCGGTGCTTACGAGTTATGGCAAAAGGCAAAAGCCGGATTGGAAATAGCCGAAAAGTCCTATACCCGTGTCCGGAATCTCTATGAAAAAGGGGTCATGTCCGCCCAGAAGAAAGATGAGGCGGAAGCCAACTATAACGCGATGGTAGCTACGGAAAAAGCCGCACGCTCGCAATACGAAATGGCCAAAGAGGGAGCACGGAAAGAAGACAAAGCTGCCGCAGCTGCATTGGTCAATCAGGCAAGCGGGGCCGTGGCTGAGGTAGAATCGTACGTGGAAGAAGAGGCTTTGACCTCTCCAATAGACGGAGAAATCATCGAACGCTTTCCGGAAGTAGGCGAGCTGGTCGGTACCGGGGCTCCTATCTTTAATATCGCGGATATGAATGATATGTGGGTGACCTTCAGCATTCGGGAAGATCTGTTGGCTCCTATCCGCATCGGGCACGAGATACAAGCTTTTGTGCCGGCCTTGGGGAACCAGGAAATCACCCTGAAAGTATATTACATGAAAGATATGGGAACCTACGCCGCTTGGAAAGCGACAAAATCAACGGGCCAATATGATGCGAAGACATTCGAAGTCCGGGCACGTCCGCTCCAACCTGTCGAAGGCTTGCGCCCGGGAATGTCTGTCATCTGGAAGCCTGCTAAATAACAGATAGCCTATGACCTTGCAAGATTTCATACAACGTGTCGCACGGATCGCCCGCAGGGAAACTATCCGGATCATGTCTCGTCCGCTTTATCTATTCGGAATGGTTTTGGCTCCGGTAATCTCTTTGGTGTTCTTCCTATCGTTGATGCACGAAGGTTTGCCCACCAACCTGCCTATAGCTGTAGTCGACCAGGACAACACGACCACCTCACGCACCTTAATCCGGCAACTCGATGCTTTCGAGCAGACCCGTGTCGTCATGCAGACCTACTCGTTTGCGGAAGCCCGGCAAGAAATGCAAAAGGGGAAGGTGTATGGCATATTCTACATTCCGGAGAATTTTGAGCAAGAAGCGGTCACCGGCAAGCAGCCTAAGCTCTCGTACTATACGAACGGCTCTTACCTGATAGCCGGTTCTCTCCTATTTCGAGATATGAAGACGATATCCGTACTGGCCAATGCATCGGTGGGCCTGCAAACCGGGACCGCCAAGGGAATGACCGAAGAAGCCATCATGGGACAATTGCAGCCCATCGTCATCGACACACACGCCATCGGGAACCCCTGGCTAAACTATTCGGTTTATCTGAACAACACGATCCTCCCCGGTGTGTTGCAACTGGTTATTTTCATGATTACGGTATTCAGCATCGGGACCGAGATCAAGCAAGGAAGCGCGCGGGAATGGCTATACATGGGGAATAACTCCCTTTTTGTCAGCCTTATAGGGAAATTATTGCCTCAAACGATTCTATTCACCTTGATGGGAGGACTGCTCTGCGCGACGCTCTACGGGTTCAACGCCTTCCCGCTGCATAGCGGATGGATGCCGATGCTGGCGGCCATGTTCTTACTGGTCATCGCCTCGCAAGCCGTAGGAGTTTTCATGATCGGGGTCTTGCCTACCCTGCGTCTGGGGCTCAGCTTCGCCTGCCTGTTCGGGATGATCTCCTTCTCCATCGTAGGGTTCTCCTATCCGCTTCCGGCCATGGACCCCACACTCCAGGCCTTGGGCCGTTTGTTCCCGTTGCGCCACTATTTCCTGATCTACGTAGACCAGGCACTTAACGGGCGCAGTCTGTTCTACACATGGAGTGAATATGTGTGGCTCATCGGTTTCCTGATTCTCCCCTTCCTGATTGGAAAGAATCTGAAACGCGCGTTACTTTATTTGAAATACATTCCGTAAAAGGAGGATGAACATGAAAGAGGAATTTAAACTAAGCTATATAATCAAAGAGGGCATCCGGGATATGTTCTATATCTGGAAAGAAGAGTTGAAAAACGTTTTCAAGGACGATGGCGTCATGATATTCTTTTTCTTGGTTCCGTTAGCTTATCCGGTGCTCTACTCCTTTATCTATAACAATGAGGTGGTACACGAGGCAAAGATGGCCGTTGTAGACCAGTGCGACTCTCCCCTCAGCCGGGAATTCACACGCCGGGTAGATGCCTCATCCGAGGTGCAGGTCGTAAACCAAGTCGGCGATATGGCTCAGGCGAAACACCTTGTCGACTCCAAAGAAGCCTTTGGCATCCTCTACATCCCGTCAGACTTCAGCAAAGACCTTCACGCCGGACGCCAAGCCACGGTATCGTTATATAGCGACATGAGCGCGTTGCTCTACTACAAGGCGTTCCTGCTAACGGCCACAGAGGTATCCTTGGATATGGGTGCGGAATGGACAGCCCGTAATCATCCGCAATCCACGGAACAATTACAGGCCATCACCGTCCGGCCTATTCCGTCCGAATCGGTAGTCTTATATAATCCGCAAAACGGATTTGCCAGCTTCCTGGTTCCGGCCATTCTGATTCTGGTAATCCAGCAAACCCTGATTTTAGGTATCGGGATGGCAGGAGGAACGGCACGCGAAAAGAACCGGTTCCGCTCTTTGGTACCCATTACCAAGCACTTCCACGGGACCCTCCGTATAGTTCTGGGCAAGAGCCTTGCCTACCTGCTTCTCTATGTGGTCGTCTGCATCTGGGTATTGATTCTGGTGCCCCGGTTCTTCTCGCTTCCGCAAATAGGCAATCCGAGTGACCTGTTGTTATTCTTATTGCCCTACCTGTTGGCATGCATCTTCTTCTCCATCACCCTGTCCGGATTTGTAAGAGACCGTGAAGCCCCCATGCTGCTCTTTGTGTTCACCTCCGTGATTCTGGTGTTTATCTCCGGCATCTCCTGGCCGATGTATTCCGTTCCGCCATTCTGGAAAGCCGTCGGGTATATATTCCCCTCCACCCCCGGAATACAAGGGTTTGTGAGCATCAACTCCATGGGAGCTACCTTAAACGAGGCAGCACATTTCTATCAGGTATTGTGGATCCAGACCGGCATCTATTTCCTGACAGCTTGCCTGGTGTACCGCTATCAAATCATCACTTGCCGGAAACGCCTGATCCGCCAATATCAGGCTTTGAAAAAGAGAAGATAAGTCATCAAAAAATTCATGCCTATGTTTGATTCCGTTTATGCCTATCTTTCCCGCTAAAGATAGGCATAAACGAAACGAAAGATAGGCATGAATTTTCACTCTTTATATTTGGCTAATAGGATTACCGGATTATCGTCTTCCTGCAAAGCCGATGCGATTTGCTTCAACTCCCCTTTCAGTTTGCCTTGCGTTTCCGCTTCCTTCAAACCCCATCGCATAGTACTTCCTTTCAGATAGTTTTTCACAAAGGTAAAAAAGAGTCTTTTATATTCCCTATAATTCACTACATTTGTATCGAAAAATCAGAACAAATCATGGCGGACAATTATTTGGAACGGAAATTCGAGGAAATGGAGAAACGGAAAAAATCTGCCTCCAAGTATGGACGGTATGGCCGGATGCGCGCAAGCTCCCTCCATACGTTCAAACCCTTGCAAAATAAAGAGGAGAAAAAAGATGAAGAGAAATAAATTACTCGGAGGGCTATTAGGCTTGCTCCTGGTGACAAGCGGATGCAACAGCCAGCCCGCCAACATTCAATTTCCCCAGGATAGCCTGCCGATTCGCATCCAGCGTTTCGATGAGGCTTTGCTGCACCTGATCGAGACCAACGACACCTCGTTGGAAAAGGACTTGCTGGCCACCTATCCGGCCATGCTGGATATTACCGGGAAAGGCATCTTGAACCTGCAATCGCCCGCCGTACCCGGATTTTTCGACCGGATAATCAATTACTATTCCGAACCGACCTTGAAGCAACTTTATGAGGATGCGGTAGGCTATTATAAAGAGGTAACAGACATCGAAGAGCAATTAGGACGCGGATTTGCATTTCTGAAGGCCAACTTCCCCACGATGCAAGTACCTGCCGTCTATATGCACGTATCGGGATTCAGCCAGAACGTATTAGCGGGAGACAGCCTCCTGTCTCTTTCCATCGACCGCTATTTAGGTGCCGATTATCCCCTTTACCGGCAATTTTTCCAAGATTACCAGCGCATCAAGATGCAACGCACCCTGGCGGCATCCGACTATCTGACGGGGTGGCTGATGAGCGAATTTCCTTTTACGGGAAACGAAAACGTGTTGCTGGAACGGATGGTTTATGAAGGCAAGATAAAATACATCGTCAGCCTGGCCCTTCCAGAGGTAAAGCCGTATCAATTGATGGGCTATACGGAGGCCTCTTATGCCTGGTGCGAGGAACACGCGTCTACACTTTGGAGCACGATTATCCAGCGCAAGCATCTCTATACTCCCGACCGGCTCACTACGGAGAAATATTTCCAGGAGGCGCCTTGCACCTTCCTCTCGGATGAGACACCGGGGAACATCGGGACCTGGATAGGATGGCAAATCGTAAACCGCTACATGCAGGAGACGAAAGCCTCGCTCCCGGCTTTAATGCAGCAAACCAACGCACAAGAGTTATTGACATTATCCAAATATAAACCGGAATGAAGATGAATCGTAGAAAATGGATATGTTTATATGGCCTGCTTGCCCTCGTCATGCCGCTATTCGCCCAGCAATATACGGTCAGAGGCGGCAATGGAGAACCTATGCTTGCCGCAGATGAGACAAGCTACAAACTGCAGGTCTATGTGGTGAACGGGGTGGAGGATGTAACGCTGAGTTATACCTCATCTTCCACTTCCCACCAATGGAAAAAATACCGCACCCGGGCTTTGGAGGCGGAGGATATCTCTTGCCAGCAAGAGGGAAACACCTCGACCCTGACCAACGTGGAAGAGGGATGCGGGTACTTTGTGTATGAAGAGGGATCGCTGACTTACTATGTGTGGATCATCGATTACGCCAAGCATCCGTTCATCATCAACACGCTATCGGTATCAGACAGCAACGATCCATGCTCCGGCGCGTTACTGAAAGGAGACCGGGAAATAGAAAACCTGACCTATTACCTGCCGACCGGCATCCCGCAATCGCTGGAACGAGAATTTCAAGTCACATACAACACCTTGGAATGGGATGAGGAAAGCAAGAGCCTGAACCCGATTATCCAGACACAGACCCTGAACCGGCCTTTTGAAGAGCTGATAGGGCCTATCTATACCGATACCGATATCACCCTGAGCGGAGACCAGTTTGCCGAACACTTCGGAGTGACCCAGCAAGCCACCTTGGACTATTACGAAACATCGCAACTCTTCCTGGAGGCCGACACGGTGGTCATCGCGGAAGAGGCCGATAACATGTCGGCACAAGGCGAAGGGCTGTCGGCTCCCGTCACGGTACGGTTTACCGCATACGCCAACGAACCTACGGCCGCTTATTACGTATGGAGCATCTACCGGGAGGAGGATGGCTCGGAGAACCCGCTGGTGCGCCTCTCGGAACCGGAGGTGGAATATACCTTCAACGAGTACGGCAAGTTCAAGGCCGTAGTCGAGGTGAGCAACGCAAGCGGAAGTTGTTATACCTCTTCCGAGGAATTCGAGCTGGATGTGGCGGAATCGTACCTGGATGTCCCGAACGCCTTCTCGCCGGGCACCACCCCGGGCGTGAATGATGAGTTCCGCGTCGCCTACAAATCGTTGGTGCGTTTCTCCTGCTGGATATTCAACCGCTGGGGACAGGAGATTTACCACTGGACCAATCCAGCCACCGGATGGGACGGGAAGAAAAACGGGAAATATGTGGCTCCCGGAGTCTATTTTTATGTGATTGAAGCCGAAGGCTCGGATGGAAGACGATACAAACGGAAGGGGGATATCAATATACTCCGACCGAAAAACGAGAAGAATTTCGAATCAAGTGGCAGTACAGATACGGAAGGAGGTACATTATGAGAAACAAATTAGTAACCGGCATTGCCTTTTTGGCGCTCGTGGGCGTGGCGTGTGTGTCGCTTTGCTCTAAAGATTCGACCCAAGTATTGCGGGAAAAACCGGTGGTCCCGTCTATGATTATGACTCCCGAGATTCCCGAACGTATCTATTTCTGCGGAGAGGTGTTGGATTTGACCCGTTACAATATGCACGAGGGAATAGACCGCGAACTGACCTCGTTCTCCTACCTGCATGCCACAACCATGCTTACCCTCAAACGGGCCAACCGCTACTTTCCGGTTATCGAACCGATTCTGGAGCAATATGGCATACCGGACGATTTTAAATACCTGGCGGTTATCGAAAGCCATCTGGACCCGCGCGTCAAGTCGCCGGCACGTGCCGTAGGGATGTGGCAATTCCTCGAATCGACGGGACGCGAATTTGGGCTGACCATCACACCGACCGTAGACGAGCGGAGCCATGTGGAGAAATCGACCATAGCGGCCTGCAAGTACCTGAAAAAAGCCTACGAACGGTATGGAGACTGGGCTGCGGTGGCCTCCTCATACAATGCGGGCATGGGGCGTATCTCCGGTGAACTGAACAAGCAGGATGTGGACAGCTCGTTCGACCTGTGGCTGGTGGAAGAGACTACCCGCTACATCTATCGGATCCTGGCCATCAAACTTATCTTTGAGAATCCATATAAATACGGATTCGTGCTGCGTGCCCGCGACCTGTACAAACCCATCGCGTGCAAAGAGGTGGAGGTATCCGCCAACATTCCGGACCTGGCCTCATTCGCCAAAAAGCACGGCATTACCTATGCCGACTTAAAACGGTTCAATCCGTGGCTGCGCGACCGGAAACTGGTGACCAACGGAAAGAAGTTTCTCCTGCAAATACCCGATACGGCCGACCTGTATTACCGTTCGCCCAACGAGTACGTCTATAATCGGAACTGGATTGTGGAATAAGCGCCCGTCAAATCATTGGAGTTAGAAAAATAAAAAGTTATCTTTGCGAAAATTTTTGAGACATGATACAATCAATGACCGGTTTCGGTAAGGT
>DWYO01000105.1 GCA_019118725.1 Candidatus Parabacteroides intestinavium
GCTATTTAAAGCATGCAAGAAATGGTCTGAATATTTTCTTGGAATAAATATTATTTAACACTAAATATAGCGAAAATGAAGAAAACAGAAACAGACGTAGACTTAAAATCTACCGTCGATCATCCGGTCAAGAAGTTGTTTATTGAAACCTATGGGTGTCAGATGAATGTGGCGGATAGCGAGGTTATAGCCTCTGTCATGCAAATGGCGGGATATGACCTGACCGAAAACATCGAGGATGCCGATGCTATTTTTGTGAATACGTGTTCGGTCCGTGATAATGCCGAACAGAAGATTTACGGAAGGTTACAATATTTCCAGTCTTTGCGGAAGAAAAAGAAACAGCTGATTGTCGGTGTATTGGGGTGTATGGCCGAACGGGTCAAGGAGGAGCTGATTACCAATCATCATGTGGACTTGGTGGCCGGTCCGGATTCCTATATGGATTTGCCCAATCTGATCGGAGCGGCCGAGCAGGGTGAAAAGGCCATCAATGTGGAATTATCCACCCAAGAGACTTATAAGGACATACTTCCGTTGAAGCTTCCGGGGGTACACATTTCCGGATTTGTCTCAATCATGCGCGGATGCAATAATTTTTGTACCTATTGCATTGTGCCTTATACGCGGGGACGCGAACGGAGCCGGGATGTGGATAGTATCTTGAACGAAATCCGGGACATGAGCCGGAAGGGATTTAAGGAGGTGACGCTCTTGGGCCAGAACGTCAACTCCTATTTGTTCGAGAAGGGGGACGAGAAGGTCAACTTCCCGGCGTTGCTGGAGAAGGTCGCTTTGGCGGCACCTGATATGCGTATCCGTTTTGTGACATCTCATCCTAAAGACATGAGTGACGAGACGTTGCATGTCATTGCTAAATACCCGAATATCTGCCGGTACATCCATTTGCCGGCTCAGTCCGGAAGCTCGCGCATATTGAAGATTATGAACCGCAAATATACGCGGGAATGGTATCTGGACCGGATAGCGGCTATTCGTCGGATTCTCCCGGATTGCGCCATATCGACCGATTTGTTTTGTGGATTCCATTCGGAAACCGAGGAGGATTATCAGGACACCTTATCGCTGATGCGTGAGGTGGGTTATGATAGCGCTTATCTGTTTAAGTATTCAGAACGTCCGGGTACGTATGCCGCCAAGCATTTGGAAGACGATATCCCGGAGGAGGTGAAAGTACGTCGTTTGCAGGGGATGATTGACCTGCAAAACCAGCTTTCGGAAGCGAGCAATCTGCGTGACATCGGGAAGACGTTCGAGGTCCTTGTCGAAGGGTTCTCCAAACGTTCGAAGGAGCAATTCTTCGGGCGGACAAGCCAAAATAAAGTCGTAATCTTTGACAAGAAAGACTTTCATATCGGGCAATTGGTGAACGTGAAAATCGTGAAAGCTTCATCCGCTACGCTTTTCGGAGAGCCGGTGACGGAAGAATCCTTATAAAAAAAGAGGAAGTGTGTCAAAATATAAAATTGCACACAAATGACACAGATGCAACAGATGACCACGGATTATATATTATTGATGTACAGTTGAATAAATCTATGAAAATCTGTTTAACCCAAAGTCTAATGACCGATTTGGGTTTAATCTGTGTCTGTGTGCCAATATCTTATTATGACACACCCTCATGCTTGTATAAAATCAGCTCTTTGTGTCCCGTCAGAACAAATCGTCCGGTTCATAGAGCCGCAAACGTTGTTTCAGGTGCGAAATCTCCTCTTGCATGGATTCGATACGTTTCAACAGGTGGTGAATGGCGTCAATCCCTTCCATATTAATAGACAAATCGTAATACATCCGTGTGTATTGCTCCACATCCCGAAGTTGAGAGAGCGGCAAATAGGATTCGTCTCCTTTGACATCCAGGTCAATCAGTCCGCCTTCATCCAATAAAAGGATAAATTCCGGATCTATATGACATTTCTGGCAGTATTCTCTGACAATAATATAATCTGTGTCCATAATAACTCCTTTTTTAGCTTATGAAAGACTTTGTAACTGACGGAACAATTCTTTTTGCCGTTCATTTAAATGGGTCGGGATTACAATAGAATAGGTAATAATCAAATCCCCATACGCACCTTCTTGCTTATAGACCGGGAAGCCTTTCCCTTTCAGCCGTACCTTTGTCCCGTTCTGGGTGCCGGGCTGAACTTTCAGCTTGGCCTTGCCGCTCAACGTCTCAACAATCAGTTCACCTCCCAGAATAGCGGTGTACAGGTCTAACGGAACGGTCTGATATAAATCATTGCCTTCACGCTTGAACCGGTTATCTTGGGCAATGACAAAGGTGATGTACAAATCGCCGGCCGGTCCTCCGTTGGCTCCGGGGCCTCCTTGTCCTGCCAATTTGATCGTTTGTCCATCAGCTACTCCGGCCGGAACCGTAATGCGCAGGTTCTTTCCGTTTACCGTGATGATTTGCTTGTGCGTTTCGGCGGCTTCTTGCAATGTCAGGTGCAATTCAGCCTTAAAGTCCTGTCCTCTGAAACCATAGCTTGCCCGTCGGCTTCGTCCGTGACGTGAGCCGAACAGGGATTCAAAGAAATCAGAAAAACCTTCGTCTTCATCCGAAGATGACCAGTACGAAGTATGGAAACCGCCCTGCTGATTGGCGTATTGTTGTTTTTGCGCCTCAAACTCATCGGCATGTTTCCAGTTCTCGCCATATTCATCATACTTTTTACGCTTTTCCGGGTCGCTCAGCACCTCGTTGGCTTCATTGATTTCCTGAAACTTCCGTTGTGCCTCCGGATCATTCGGATTCAGATCCGGATGATATTTGCGCGCCAGTTTCTTGTACGCTTTCTTGATGTCTTCTTGCGAGGCATCTTTACTCACTCCTAAAATGTTATAATAATCAATGTATGACATATACTTGTTGTTTTTTAATGTGTGCGTCTTTTTCAAAAAAACGCACAACATACCTTATACAATAAACATTCCAGAAGCCCCAAGGGTCGTGTAAATAATGTTAAAGCGCTTCGTCCTCGTCTTTCGTTAAATCCAGCTTCTCGTTATCGGCGCTTTTATCGAAATATTGCTTACGCAAGGGATGGGCGGTCGCTTCTTTGAAGCGTATCCGGTTCCGGTATATGTCGATTGCGGTATAGATGGCCTGCCGGAATGATTCTTCAGAAGCCCGGTTCTGTCCGGCTATGTCATAAGCGGTACCGTGGGCGGGCGAGGTCCGGACGATCGGAAGCCCGGCTGTATAGTTCACGCCCTCATCCATTGCCAAGGCCTTGAACGGAGCCAGCCCTTGGTCGTGATACATGGCCAGTACGCCATCGAAATGCTCATACATTCTTGAGCCGAAGAAGCCATCGGCCGGGAAAGGTCCGAAAACCATGACCCCCCGTTTTTCGGCTTCCTCCATAGCCGGTTTGATGATAGTCTCTTCCTCACTCCCGATTAATCCGGCATCTCCGGCGTGCGGATTGAGAGCCAGTACCGCGATGCGGGGCTTGATGATGGTAAAGTCCTGCTTTAAAGACTGGTTGAATATCTGAAGCTTGGACACGATGCGTTCCGGTGTGAGTTGGGCGGCTACCTCAGAAAGCGGAATATGCCCTGTCACCAATGCGATACGCAACGAGTCGGTCATCAGGATCATCAAGGCTTTTTTCCCACCGCCGCAACTCTTTTCCAGGTATTCGGTATGTCCGGGGAAAGAGAATTGCTTATTCTGAATATTGTGTTTGTTGATGGGAGCCGTTACGAGGACATCGATATCCCCGTTTTTCAAATCGGCTACAGCGGCCTCCAGCGCCTGATAGGCGGCTTTCCCTGCAATCTCGGTAGATTGGGTCAGTTCGACCTTTACGTCATCTTCTACGCAATTGATGATGTTCAGCCGGTTCAGTCCGGCTTCAGAAGCATGAGAGATCGTACTCAGGCTGATAGGCGGAAGGTCTAAGGCTTTCCGGTGATAAGCGGCTACTTTGGACGAGCCGTAAATCACCGGGATACAAAGCTCCGCCATACGCATATCCAAGAAAGTCTTCAGAATCACTTCATATCCGATTCCATTTATATCACCGTGGGTAATTCCCACTTTTATCATTCGTTCTTCCATAAGATTGTGAGTTTTTAGTTTATGAGCTTGCGAAAGTTGAATTTATGAGTTCTCTTTAGGCGTCTCAAACTCGCCCGGCAAACGCAAGGTGAACAGGGCTGCC
>DWYO01000106.1 GCA_019118725.1 Candidatus Parabacteroides intestinavium
ATAAAAGGAGTCTTTGAGTCCTACACAGAATGTATCAATCAGATAAAGCCCGATTGTAAATTTGCCGCTTGCATGTCGGCGTGCAACGATAACGGGTGTTTCTCCCACTTTTTCCCAATCTTCTAGTATCCAGCAAGAATCAATGGGCAATGAGCGCCCTTTTTGCATGATATATTTTTTAGGAGAAATAGGCTGGCTTTGTTGAATTTGCTTTTTCTTTTTCATCAGCTGTTATATGTTTTTGTTAATTAAACTTGACCTCCATTCCTCGGATAGCTTCGTTTATTTTTCCTTCCTGATAAACAATTTTACCATTAACGAAAGTGGTGTTTATGGAGTGATGAAACGTGTAGCCTTCGAAAGGAGACCAGCCACATTTTGAAAGGATATTCTCCGGAGAGACCGTCCATGCCTTTTCCGGGTCTATCAGAACCAGGTCGGCGTAATAATCAGGACGGATATATCCGCGCCGGTCTATATGGAAAAGCTCGGCGGGCTTGTGCGCCATCTTGTCTATTACTTTTTCATAGGTAAATATTCCTTCCTTAGCCAGTTCCAGCATAGCTACCAGCGAATGCTGGATAAGAGGACCTCCACTGGCTGCTTTCAGGCAACTCCCTTGCTTTTCGGCCAAGAGATGCGGTGCATGGTCGGTTGCTACGATATCAATCTTGTCGTTGTTTACGGCCTCACGCAGAGCGGCGCGGTCGGCCGAGGTCTTAATGGATGGATTCCATTTAATGCGATTGCCGAACCGGGCATAATCTTCGTCTGTAAACCAAAGGTGATGCACGCATACCTCTCCGGTGATTTGTTTGTCTTTCAACGGAAGCGAATTATCTAATAATGTAAGCTCTTGAGCTGTGGAAAGATGCAGGATATGCAAACGGGCTCCCAATCGTTTGGCTAAGTTTACCGCTTCGGATGAGGATGCGTAACAAGCCTCCGCACTACGGATTTTGCTATGGAAGGAAATATCCAGATCCTCGCCGTATAGTTCTGTATAATGAGCTATATTCCGTTTGATGATATCCTCCTTTTCGGCATGAATAGCAATTAGCATACCACTTTCACTGAATATTTTCTCTAATGTATCTTTATTGTCTACCAGCATATTACCGGTGGAAGATCCTAAGAATAGTTTTAACCCTGGTACGCGATGGCGGTCCAGCTTTCGAATCTCAGCCATATTATCGTTTGTGCCTCCGAAGAAGAACGAATAATTGGCTACGGAAGTTGATGCTGCGCGGGCAAATTTCCATTCCAACGCTTCGATAGTGGTGGTCTGGGGTTTGGTATTAGGCATATCCATGAAGGTAGTAACCCCTCCGGCAACCGCAGCTCTGCTTTCGCTTCCAATATTGGCTTTATGTGTTAATCCCGGTTCCCGGAAATGTACCTGGTCATCGATACATCCGGGAATCAGCCATTTCCCGGTTGCGTCAATGATTTCATCTCCGCTTTCTTCGGCCTCTTGCGGACATTGACCTTCATATACCGCTTGGATTTTGTCCTGATTAATCAAGACAGATCCGATATACTTTCGCCCTTCGTTGATAATCAAGGCGTTCTTTATCCATGTTTTGCTCATATTTCCGACAGGTTATTTGTTTTTATTGCCAAAGATAAGCATTTTACCTGATTTTTAGACTCTGTTTGGTGTTTGCATAACACATTTTCTGAAGAAATTCAAAACAGCTTCTAAAATAAAATGTTTACATTTGCGAGGATAATAAATAATGTATGCCATGAAGAAATTAGTATTACTTTTAGTGGCCGGATTGCTGGCAGGCGGGATTTCGGCGCAACAAATGGAAGAGTTGAAGCTCTATCCGGATAACGAAGATGCAACTTTGTATGTTTATCACCCGGAAAAGGAGGCGGATAAGATGCCGGCCATCTTGATTTGTCCGGGAGGCGGATATGCAGGTCTTGCCATAGATAACGAGGGGCATAACATGGCAAAGTGGTATGCCGAAAAGGGACTGGTGGCAGCCGTGTTGAAATACAGGCTTCCGCAGGGGAACCATACGATACCGCTGAGCGATGCGGAAAAGGGGATGGAAATCCTGAAAGAACATGCGGAGGCGTGGCATGTGAATGCGGAATGTATCGGAGTGGCCGGTTCATCGGCTGGCGGACATTTGGCTGCTTCGTTGAGCACCTTGGCCGCGGATGAGAATCGTCCGGCTTTTGCCGTTTTGTATTATCCGGTGATAAGTTTTGAGAATATGATCACACACGGGGGAAGTAAGGAGAATCTTTTGGGCAAAGATGTCCAAAATAAGGAGTTGGTGAAACGCTATACGTTGCAAGAGCAGGTTGACGAGAAAACACCGCCTACTATCCTTTTGCTGAGTGATGATGATACGGTAGTCCCGGTCGAGAACAGCTTGCTTTATTACGAGGCTTTGCATCAGCATAAGATCCCGGCAGCATTGTATCTCTTCCCGAATGGCGGGCATGGCTGGGGTACTCAGGATTACTTCTTATATAAGAAAGAGGCGAAAGAGCTTATTTATCTTTGGTTAAAGCATAATGGAATTATTAAATAGCTAAAAAATATTGTCTTTAGATTGCAGTTTGTTATTTGAATACGTATATTTGCAGAAATTTAAAATAAAATAGGTATGGAAACTTTAAATTGGTCAGAATTAGGTTTTGGCTACGTGAAGACGGACTACAATGTCCGTTGTTATTATCGGGACGGAAAATGGGGCGAACTGGAAGTTTGCTCGTCAGAGATATTGAACATCCACATGGCGGCTACATGTCTGCATTATGGACAGGAGTCGTTCGAAGGGCTGAAGGCTTTCCGGGGTAAAGATGGCAAAATCCGTGTGTTCCGTATGGATGAGAACGCCAAACGCATGCAATCGTCCAGTCGGGGTATCAAGATGGCGGAACTCCCTGTTGAGATGTTTGAAGAGGCTATCCGCAAAGTCGTAAAATTGAACGAACGTTTTGTGCCGCCTTATGAGAGTGGCGCGGCTTTATATATCCGTCCCTTGATGTTGGGTCTGGGTGCTCAGGTGGGTGTGAAGCCGGCTCCGGAATATATGTTTATTGTCTTTGTGACGCCGGTTGGTCCCTATTTCAAAGGCGGATTCCAGCCCTCTAAGGTGTGCATCTTGCGTGAATATGACCGTGCCGCTCCTCACGGAACAGGAACAATCAAGGTCGGTGGTAATTATGCGGCAAGTCTGGTGGCTGGAGAAATAGCGCATTCTAAAGGCTATGCGGCTGTTCTTTATCTGGATCCGAAAGAAAAGAAGTACTTGGACGAGTGTGGACCGGCCAATTTCTTCGGTATTCGCGGAAATAGCTACATTACTCCAAAGTCTCATTCTATTTTGCCCTCTATTACCAATAAGAGTTTGCAGCAATTGGCTACAGATATGGGACTTACGGTGGAATGCCGTCCGGTACCGTTTGAGGAAATCTCTACCTTTGACGAGGCTGCCGAGTGTGGAACGGCTGCGGTAATCGCACCTATTTCTCAGATTGATGATTTGGATGAGAATAAGTCGTATGTCATCGCTAAAGATGGCAAACCGGGGCCGGTATGTGAGAAACTGTATCATAAATTGCGGGCTATCCAATATGGAGATGAACCGGATGTTTATGGTTGGGTAAGCATCATTGAGTAATTTAGATAGTGACAGGTTTTAAAAATCCTGCGTGTTCGTGGTAATGCGCAGGATTTTTTATGCAACAAAAAGCT
>DWYO01000107.1 GCA_019118725.1 Candidatus Parabacteroides intestinavium
ACAAGGTTATAATTGTTGAATTTCCTCTTCGGACAGCCCCGTTGCCTGCATAATAATGTCCGTCGATACCCCCAATCGTTTAAAGTTTCGGGCCGTTTCTATTTTACCTTTTTCTAAGCCTTGCGCTATACCTTTTTCCAGTCCCTTCTCCATACCCTTCTTCATACCTCTTTCCAGCCCTCGCTCTTCGCTTTCCATCATATATTCATACACATTCCGGTTGTCGCGGTAGACCTTCAGGGCATAATAGTATTGGTCAAGCTCCTCAGAGGTATAATTGGACAGACGTCCCATCTGAAGCAACTTGGTAAACTTCGAGTCCTTCGGGAAAGGAAAATAAGGTGCGTCAATATCTATCATATTCATATTCTTAATAAAATAAATCCAGCGTTCGTAATCGTTCTCGCATTCCTCAAACCTCTTCCTGAATTTGGGGAATTCGATAAATATCTCCCGTATCTTGGGATTGAATATCCTGCCTGTCCGCAGGTCCGTAAGTCCTACGTCCGTCCGATACACCCCGTCATCGGCCGTGTCCGGATCCAGAACAAAGTTCAGCAGATAGATGCTTACCACCGGCATGATCCCGTATTTCCAGTCACTTCCTTTCTCACCTTGCCGGGTCAGACAAAAGGCATCATAGAACAATGCCCTGTCCGGGAAATAGGCCTGCCGGGCATACTGCATCTCCACAATGAAGTGTGTCCCGTCATCGCTCGTGCAATAGACATCCACAATTATTTTCCGGTCTTCCGGACTTAACGGCATCCATTCCGGATTACGGGGTTCCACACTCGCCACGGTGCGCTCACCGCAAAGCATATCATTCAGAAAATCTCGCAACAGATCCATGTCCTCGAATATCTTCTTGAAGCCATAGTCTGTCTTCATGTTGATAAAATAGCTGTTCATAGCTAAGAGTTTTTAGTTCCTCCAAAAGCAGAGTGCTCAAAGGTAAGCATTCTTTTTGAACAGACAAGTGAATAGCGAATTTTTTTATGGATTGCTCTTTTTGTATTTATAGAAAAATCTGGAATAAATTCCAAAACGGCATCTTATTTCAGACAATAGTCAATCCTTTTTCCATCCTTGTATGGTACGTTGGAGACCGGTGAATTTGGCCCGTTTGACGGCTGAGCCTTTAAATATGTGACGATAGTCCTCTTCAGTCAGGGTATATAAGGAGACTCGTTTTAATTGGAGCAATTCCTCGGAAGGATGAAACTCTTCTACACGGGTAGGCCGGGAAAAACGGTTGTGGGGACAGGCCAGTTGGCACGCATCACAACCGAAAAGATGATTTTTGATTTGCCTACGGATTCCGGCCGGGATCTCTTCCCGGTTCTCAATGGTCAGGTAGGAGATACATCTGCGTGCATTCAGACGGTGGGGATATTCCAACGCATGGGTAGGGCAGGCCTGAAGGCATCGTTCGCAGGTCCCGCAATGTGATTTTATAGGTTCATCGTATTGGTCTACTTCTCTATTCATGACAATTTCGCCTAAAAAGAAAAACGAACCACGATGAGGTAAAATCAGGGAGGTGTTTTTTCCTATCCAACCTAAACCGCACCGCCAAGCCCAATACCGTTCAAGTAACGGGGCGCTATCCACGAATACCCGGGCTTCGGCCCCGGACTCTTCCGGGCAGTATGCGCGGATCATTTGCCAGAGTTCCCGGAGTTTCCTTTTCATCACATCGTGATAATCTTTCCCGTATGCATAATAGGCAATATGGGGTTCGGAGGTGTCACGGCATTGGGGTGGGTAGTAATTCAAGGCAACGGAAATAACCGTCCGGGCACCCTCGACCAGCGTGGAAGGGTCAATCCGTAAATCACGATGGTTGGCCATGTAAGACATGCCGGCCTCGCATCCGGCCTTTAACCATTCGTCCAGCCAGTGGATATGAATGGCATCCACCGGGCGGGCCGGAGCCATACCACAAGCATCAAATCCTAATCGTTGTGCCCATTCTTTTATCTTCTTAGCCTCTATTTTCATTCTATTTCCCGTAGCAGACGAAAATTATATCCTTCATCCATAAGCCATTCTACTGCGCGGGGCATAGCCCAACGCATGTTTTTTTCCGCCTTGAGCGAATCATGGAAAACAATGATTGACCCGTTTCGAGTATAATGCCGGACATTCTGAAGAACATCTTGAGGAGTGACATGCGGACTATAATCGCGTGTTACGACATCCCACATCACCACTCGGTATTCTTTTCGGAGCGCCCAAAGTTGCGGAATACGCATATGTCCGTGCGGGGGGCGGAAGAGCCTGCTCGGAATCAAGTCGGCCGCTTTTTTTACATTCGCTAAGTAATTGTGAGTCCAAAAGCGGATTCCTTGAATGTGATTAAAAGTATGATTCCCTATATCATGCCCTCTCCGCAATACTTCTTCAAACACATCCGGATGTTTCCGGACGTTATCCCCTACCATAAAGAAAGTGGCTTTTACATCGTAACGGTCTAATACATCTAACACCCAAGGTGTAACCTCGGGTATCGGACCATCATCAAAAGTAAGATAAACACACTTTTCTTTTTCATCGGGCAAGCGCCATAGGGCTTGCGGAAATAATATGCGATAGAACCAAGGAGGTTGCTCAATAAACATTGCTTTTTGTAGTTGGAATTTAGAAGCTGGAGTTTGGGAATTTCAAATAGAAGTTATATTCCCATTTTAAATTCCAACTTCCAGCTTCTAACTTCTTTTTTTATTTTTCTCCTTTTCTCAACGACTCATAGGCGATGCGGAAGGTATCGAATTCCTCCTGATACTTCTTCAGCAATTCCGGATCATGTGCCTTGAATACGCGAATGACTTCTTGCAAAGTGTAGAGGTCGGTGTTCACATCTTCGGCCACCGAAGCGAATTGGTTCGGTTTCAGACGGAAATACCAGTTGAGGTTACGCACCATATTCTCGGCAAGTTCATCATAAACCTTCGCGCCTTTTTCTTTCTCACCCAACAGGTAATATACCTCACCGACCGATAGCGCACTATAATCCAGCGGTACATTCTCGGAGGGCAATACTTCCATGCATTTATCCAAGAGCTTCAGGGCTTTGTCGTTCTTACCTTCGTGGTAAAGCGCAACCGCCAATTTGCCGAACAGGACGTACCGATAACTCTTGCACATACGCATCACGTTCTCATCCAAATAGATACCCGGCTTGTCCACGCCTCCCCATTTGAACTTGTTCATGATGTTATCGTACATTTTTTCTGTATTTACGCTCTGCAGGGTACCTTGTACCTTAGCCGGAACAATCTGATAAGCCATACCGGTCTGCTGGAAGTACGGATCAAGTTTGACGAACTGGTCCGGACTGACCGTTACCGCATAATACATCGGGCGCTTCCATTTGTTCTCTTGAAGCATATTGAGGATAATCAGTTCCTGTTTGCCCAACGCATCTTTGCCTTTCAGGTCGATAGTCATCTCTTTCAGGATGGAAGGCACTTGGACCGTATTCAAAATCCCGCTATTGGCCAGCTCTGTAGAGTCTACCTTATACGTTAACGTCTGTGATGGGATATAATCCATCTGCTGGCTGAATCCCGGAATCTTCTTGTATTTCGGATCATTGCTCCGGACAAACTCCAAAGCCGTGTTCAGGTCGATAGATTGCTCGGTCATCGGAACGATATAAGCAAAGTCACGTGTACCCTGCACGTAATCCGAGTGGTTCCATGAGATAGGCAACGGGGCAGATTCGTAAGCCTGCTTTTTCATCTGGTCGATATACCAATCGGTTTGCAGATAGCTGGTGTTGCAGACACGGACATCCGTACGGATACCTTCCACTTCCTGGGCGTACCACAACGGGAAAGTATCGTTATCTCCATTGGTGAAGATAATCGCGTTCGGATCGCATGAATTCAAATAATTCGCTCCGAAATCACGTGCCACATACCGGCCCGACCGGTCATGGTCATCCCAGTTCTGGGCTGCCATCTGGATAGGAACGAACAGAGCGGCTATCGATGCGATACTTGCCGCAACGGGCGAAGGAAGTTTCGCGTACTTCTCCAATAATTTAACCAGAGCAGCTACACCAAACCCTATCCAGATACAGAAAGCGTAGAACGATCCGGCGTAAGCATAATCTCGTTCACGGGGCTGGAACGGGGTCTGATTCAAATAAAGCACAATCGCGATACCGGTCATGAAGAAGAGCATGAACGTAACCCAAAATCCCTGTATGCCCTTCTTTCCGGCATAGACTTGATAAACCAGTCCTAAGATACCTAATAACAACGGTAACATATAATAGACATTATGCCCTTTATTGTTGGCGATATCATTAGGCATGTCCTCTTGCGGGCCTACCAATTGCTCATCAATAAACTTGATGCCGGTAATCCAATTCCCGTGCGACACCTCGCCATGTCCTTGGATATCGTTCTGCCGGCCGGAGAAGTTCCACATGAAATATCTCCAATACATGAAATTCAATTGGTAAGAGATAAAGAAACGCAGGTTCTCGCCAAAGGTCGGCTTCATGACCGATACCGTTTCCCCACACCGGTCAAACTTCACAGGCTGGCCTTTGACTTGCGCCCAATCCTTGTAAGCCTCTATATGATTCGGCATCGTACTGTACATACGCGGGAAGAGCATGTTCAGCTCATCCACGTATTCATAATCCATATTATGGCGCGAAATGTAATAACGGTCTTTTTCGTTCGGATCCTTTTTCGTGATACGGGTCCATACCGGTGAGCCCTCTTTGGATTCCGCCACACACATTCCCCCTTCGCTCTTGCGTTTTACCTCTGAGACATAGGTCTGTCCGTAAAGAAGCGGAGTCTGGCCATATTGTTCGCGGGCCAAATAGGTACGCAAGGTGAAGATGTCGCTTGGCGCATTTTGGTTCATCGGGGTATCAGCCGTAGCGCGAATCAGGGTCAAGGCATACGAAGAATAGCCGATAACCACGACCATAAGGCTGATTAATACCGTATTCAGCAATTTGATGTTTAACGTCTTGGCCATAAACAGATAAGCTCCTAATGCCGCAATCAGGATAATTGCGATCACATACCCGCTCCCGATAAACGGAACACCAATCAGGGTTACCGCTAAAAGGAAAGATAACTTCATGCGCAGGGGATGAACCTCTTCGCGCATGGTTTCCCAGATAGCCCATACCAATACGCCGGCCAACACGATTACATACGCATAGACACCCGAGTTGTAAGGCATTCCGAGAACATTGACGAACAAAAGTTCGAAATAGCCGCAAATCTCGACCAGCCCTTGTACGACACCATACATCATCAATGCGATGATAGCAAACGAGACGAACAATGCGGTTAGTGTGCCTTTCAGGGTAGGGTTCGGGAATTTCTTATAATAGTAAACCAACACACAGGCCGGAATACACAACAGGTTCAGCAGGTGGACACCGATACTTAATCCCATCAGGTAGGCGATCAGGACAATCCATCGGTCAGCATGAGGCTGATCGGCCGTTTCTTCCCATTTCAAAATAAGCCAGAATACAACGGCTGTAAACAAGGAAGAGTAGGCGTACACTTCACCCTCTACCGCACTGAACCAGAACGTGTCGCTAAAAGTATAAGCCAATGCACCTACAACGCCTGAGCCCATGATTGTAATCAGTTGCCCGGTAGTTATTTCTTTACCCTCTTCTACTATGATCTTGCGTGCCAGATGAGTGATGCTCCAGAACAGGAAGAGAATCGTCAGGCCACTGAACAAAGCCGACATCGAATTGACCATCTTGGCCACGGTAGACGGGTCGGAGGCTAATTGTGTAAACAAATTGGCGGTCAACATAAAGAAAGGTGCTCCGGGCGGATGACCGACTTCAAGTTTATAGGCCGAAGAGATGAACTCACCGCAATCCCAAAAGCTTCCGGTGGGCTCGATAGTCATCAAGTAAACGATGGATGCGATGATACAGACAATCCATCCCGTTACATTGTTGATTAGTTTATACTTTCCCATATTATCTTATTGAATTTTGATACTTTTAGCAAAAACAAGTGCAAATGTAGTAAATAATTGAGAATGGGAAGCCGAAAAGGATAAATTAACCATTATCCGGTTGAAAATTCATGCCTAACTTCGTTGACGTTTATGCCTATGTTCGTTTTCGTTTATGCCTATGTTCGTTTCCGATCATGCCTATGTTCGTTTTTTGTTTTAAGGGATGATTGGGAATTCCAAAAGAAAAAATGTAACTTTGCCACTTAAATCTTATGATCGAATTATAAACAGATAAAATACAAAAATGGAAATTACAGGAAAAATTATTGCTGTCTTACCGGAACAAAGCGGGGTAAGTAAAGCCGGGAACGAGTGGAAAAAGCAAGAATATGTGCTTGAGACACACGATCAGTATCCGAAAAAAGTCTGTTTCCAGATCTTTGGAGCTGACCGTATCGCACAAGCCGCTATCCAGGCGGGCGAAGAACTGACGGTATCGTTTGATATTGATAGCCGCGAGTGGCAAGGACGCTGGTTTACCAGTATCAATGCGTGGAAGGTAGAACGCCCTATAGCTGAAGCTCCGGCAAATGCATCGGGAAGTATCACGCCTAATGATGTGATGCCTTCGGGGGCACCGACTATTACTCCTGACTTCAACGCCTCTAATCCGGCTGATGATTTGCCTTTCTGAAAAAACATATAAACCATAAAAACTAAATCAAGATGAAACTAATACCGTATTTGCTCTTGTCGGGCGCGTGTGCCGCTTCTCTTTGCCTGACTTCGTGTGAAGAGGCGGAAGCTCCTGCACCTATTATGCCGGTGCCGACACCGGAACAGGTGGAGTGGCACAAGTTGGAAACCTATGCTTTCGTTCATTTCGGATTGAATACCTTCAATGACTTGGAATGGGGCTATGGCAATACGCCGGCTTCAACGTTTAATCCGACCGACTTGGATTGCGAGCAATGGGTACGGACCATCAAGGCCGCAGGGCTGAAAGGGGTTATCCTTACCGCCAAGCATCATGATGGGTTTTGCCTTTGGCCAACCGCTACAACCGAATATTCGGTTAAAAATTCTCCTTGGAAAGAGGGAAAAGGAGATATGGTGCGCGAGCTCTCGGATGCTTGCCGCAAATACGGATTGAAGTTCGGTATTTATCTCTCCCCTTGGGATAGAAATAGTGATAATTATGGTACTCCGGCCTACGTGGAGAAGTTTCATGCGCAGATGGATGAGCTGATCAGCAATTATGGCCCGCTCTTTGAGTATTGGTTTGACGGAGCCAATGGGGGAAATGGCTGGTATGGAGGTACTAACGAGACCCGCTCTATTGATGCGAAGGTCTATTATAAATATGAAGAAGCCCGTGAGAAGATTAAGGCAAAGCATCCGACGGCTATGATTTTCGGGGGAACCGTTCCCGATATCCGGTGGATAGGTAATGAAGAGGGCTGGGCCGGAGCTACTCAATGGAGTATGTATGATACGGAATTGAATGTGGGACCTTATGCCAATAGTGCCTATGGGGATGAAAACGGGCCAAAATGGCTGGGCGGAGAATGTGATGTTTCCATCCGTCCGGGCTGGTTCTACCATAAACGGGAAGATCATCAGTTGAAATCGCTTGCCAAGTTGGTTGACTTGTATTACCGGAGTGTAGGGCATAATGCCAATTTCCTTTTGAATTTTCCGGTGGCTTTGGACGGGAAAATCGACCCGCGTGACTCGCTTCGTGCCGTAGAATGGTATCAGACTATACAGAACGATTTGAAAACCAATCTGCTGAAAGGCGCATACGTGGAATCTTCCAGCCGGAGAGGTCGGACGTTCTCGGCTTCTAATGTAACGGATGGCAATTGGGATACCTATTGGGCTACTGAAGATGGGGTGAATAGTGGTTCCCTGACCTTTACATTGACTACCGTTTCGGATGTGAACCGTATCTTGATTCAGGAGTATATTCCTTTGGGGCAACGGGTTCGGAGCTTTAATCTGGAGTATGAATTTGACGGGAAATGGCAACCTATCGAGTCGGTAGACTCCACGACGACCGTTGGTTATAAACGTATAGTTCGTTTCCCGACGGTACATGCCAATAAATTGCGTATCAACTTTACCGATGCACGGGGGCCGTTATGTATAAATAATGTAGAAGCATTTTGTGCTCCGGCATTATTGACCGAGCCGATCATCAGCCGGAATGCGCAATCTGAAGTGACGCTCCAGGCCGGGGAGGCTCATGCAGATATACATTATACAATAGATGGCTCAGATCCGACCAAGGAGTCGCCCCGGTATGAGAAGCCTTTTGTCTTTGACCGGAAAGGAACTCTGAAAGCGGTGGTTTATGACGCCCGTGCAGACAAGTATAGCCCGATAACCACACAGGTGTTTGATATCCCGGCCTCCAATTACCGGTTGGAGGGGGATGCGGAAAAAGGTGCATCCCTTTTTGACGGGAATGGGTATACCGCCTATTACCTTCCGAAAGGGAAACGTGAGGTGAATGTCCGGCTTAATACGCCACAAACTATCTCCGGATTCCGTTACACACCGGATCAGAACCGTTCGCTGAATAGTTCGCAGGGGTATATCTCTTCATATCGCTTTTATGTGGACGGCAAATTGGTGGCAAGCGGAGAGTTCTCGAATATCAAGGCGAACCCTATCGAGCAGGAGATCCGTTTTGCTCCGGTAAAGGGCTCTTCGTTCAAGCTGGTCTCTGTCCGGAATGTTGATGATATGCCGCAAACCGGAATCGGGGAATTGTCGGTGATTACGGAGTAGGGATCTGTATGGCAGGTTTAGGAACTCACAAACTCAAAAACTGAATACGTATGAAAAAGAAATTGGTCGTTTTGACGGGAGCCGGTATGAGCGCGGAGAGCGGAATCTCTACCTTTCGTGATTCCGGCGGATTATGGGAAAACTATCGGGTGGAAGATGTCGCGACACCCGAAGGTTTTGCTCGGAACCCTGAATTGGTGCTGAATTTCTATAATCAACGGCGCCGGGAGTTGCTCACCACTCACCCCAATGCCGGTCATATTGGCTTGGCGGAACTGGAGAAGGATTTTGATGTGCGTATTATCACACAGAATGTGGATAACCTGCATGAACGTGCCGGAAGCACGCATGTGATTCATCTGCATGGCGAGTTGATGAAGTCCTGCTCAGTGCGCGATTTGAATACGCCTTATGCGATTGACCCGGAACATCCGGATTTGCATTTGGGGGATCTTGCGCCTGATGGCCACCAACTCCGTCCGTTCATTGTCTGGTTTGGAGAACCGGTCCCGATGATCGATCCGGCCATTCGTGAGGTAGAAGATTCGGATATCTTCGTGATTATCGGTACCTCCTTGAATGTCTATCCGGCCGCCGGTTTGTTGAATTATGTACGAAGAGGACAACCTATCTATCTGATAGATCCTAAAGAAGTACATACTTACCGTACGGATATTGAACATCTGCAATATGGTGCATCGGAAGGAGTTCGTAAGCTCACGGAAAAATTGATGGCTCTTCGTTAAAAACTCGTCAAACTTTATTACCTTTGCGCCCTGAAAATTTTAAACGCAACAGCATGGAAGTAAATCAATCCGTTAAGCGTCCGTCTGTCGGGCTATCATTGGTCCCATTGGTAATAATGGTTGTCCTTTTGTTTTTTACGATCAAGGTGTTCGGGAGTGATGCCTTATCCGGTGGTAGCCAGGTAGTTCTGTTGGTTACAACCGCTTGTAGCTCTGCGCTTGCCATGTTGTTCTGCAAGGTGAAGTGGAAGACTATCGAGGAGGCGATCTGTTCTAATATCTTGGGGGTAGCTACCGCATTGCTGATTTTGTTACTGATCGGAGCATTATCGGGAAGTTGGATGATCAGTGGAGTGGTTCCTACCTTAATTTATTATGGAATGCAGATTCTGAGTCCGACTTTCTTCTTGGCCTCTTGTTGTGTGATATGTGCTATCATCTCGGTGATGACCGGAAGTTCGTGGACCACTATTGCTACAATAGGTATTGCACTGATGGGAATTGGTAATGCCCAAGGGTTTGATATCGGATGGACGGCAGGGGCCATTATCTCGGGAGCCTATTTTGGGGATAAAATATCGCCTTTGTCAGATACAACGGTACTGGCTTCTTCTACCACAGGTACCCCGCTTTTTGACCATGTGCGTTATATGATGTTCACTACTATCCCTTCCATACTGATTGCGTTACTGATATTTACTATCGCCGGATTTGCGCATGAAGCAACCGATACAGCTGAGATGATGAGCTACGCCGAATCATTGAAAGAGACCTTCTCCATTTCCGGGTGGCTGATGATTGTGCCCATCGTTACCGGAATATTGATTGCCAAGCGTGTGCCTTCGTTGATTACCTTGTTTATATCGGGTGGGCTGGCGGCTCTTTTTGCACTTTTTTTCCAACCCGATTTATTGCGTGAGATCTCCGGATTGGAAACACAAAGCGCAACCTCCCAATTCAAGGGATTATGGATGATGCTGTATGGAACGACTCAGATAGAAACTGGGAACGAAGCCCTGAATTCGCTGGTTGCAACGCGGGGGATGGCCGGTATGATGGATACGATATGGCTGATTATTTGTGCGATGTGTTTCGGTGGGGCTATGACCGCCAGTGGTATGTTGGAATCTCTGACCTCCGTATTCCTTCGTTTTATGAAACGTCGTGCCGGAATGGTGGCTTCAACGGTTCTTTCCGGAATTACCTTGAATATCTGTACGGCCGACCAATATATTTCGATTATCCTTACGGGAAATATGTTTAAGGATATTTATCGTAAAAAAGGATATGAGAGCCGATTGCTGAGCCGTACGACCGAAGATGCCGTAACCGTTACTTCTGTCCTTATTCCCTGGAATACATGCGGTATGACACAGGCCACAATTCTGAACGTTTCGACATTAACTTACCTTCCCTATTGTTTTTTTAATTTGATTAGTCCACTTATGAGCATTTTTATTGCTATCTTGGGCTTCAAAATTAAAAAACACCATGAAGAAGATAAAGATTAATCTGTTAGTAAAAGTCCTGATTGCTATTGTAGCGGGTATTTTGTTCGGGCAATTCTTGCCGGAAAGCATTATCCGGTTGTTTGTAACATTTAATTCGTTGTTCGGTAATTTCCTTTCTTTTGCCATTCCATTGATTATTGTCGGACTGGTAACACCAGCTATTGGAGACTTGGGCAGGGGAGCCGGACGGTTATTGGGAATAACGGCATTGCTGGCTTATGGGTCTACTATTTTTTCCGGATTTTTCACTTATTTCAGTTGCGATTGGATTTTCCCCAATATTTTACCGGCCAACACGACACTTTTTCCGGTAGATACATCTGGAAATGTCGCTTTAAAGCCTTATTTTGAAGTAGCGATGCCTCCGATTATGGATGTTATGACGGCATTACTTCTTTCGTTTACTGTCGGATTGGGACTTTCTTATATTGAGGGAAATGTATTGAAAGATGGGTTTAATGATTTTAAGGATATTGTATCCTTAATGATTGAGGCCGTGATTATACCGCTTTTACCTTGGCATATTCTCGGCATTTTCCTGAATATGACCGCTACCGGGCAAGTGTTTAATGTGATTTCTATGTTCGTAAAGGTGATTGTAGTCATCTTTGTCCTTCATATCTTACTATTACTAATCCAATTTGCCGTTGCAGGAGCTATAAGTCGGCGTAACCCTTTCAAACTTTTGCGAAATATGCTTCCGGCTTATGCTACGGCATTGGGGACGCAATCCTCAGCTGCTACAATCCCGGTAACGCTTGCACAGACCATTCGTAATGGAGTACGGAAAAATATTGCTATATTTGTCGTACCGCTTTGTGCTACGATTCACCTTGCAGGAAGTACGATGAAGATTGTAGCCTGTGCTATGGCGATACTATTTATGACCGCAGCTCCCATCACTTTGGTCCAGTTGGGTGGATTTATTTTCATGTTGGGCATTGCGATGGTTGCGGCTCCGGGCGTTCCGGGAGGAGCCATCATGGCGGCATTGGGATTGCTTCAGACCATGTTGGGGTTTGATGAGACTTTGCAGGCCTTGATGATTGCACTCTATATAGCTATGGATAGCTTCGGAACGGCTTGTAACGTAACGGGGGATGGTGCTATAGCTGTTGTGGTAGATAGAATTGCAGGAAAACAAGTAACGAATTAATAAGAAAATGAGTTGACAAGAGACGGGGTTAATAGCACATATATCATGGGGAAATCTCGTGCCGATATGTTTCTTTGTTGATTCGTCTCTAAAAAAGTGTTTTATGATGGGATACATTTATAAGATATATGACTTTTATGCTGAGGGATTCCGTAACATGAAGTTGGGGAAGCTGCTTTGGTGCATTATCTTGTTGAAATTGTTTATTATCTTCTTTGTGTTGAAGCTGTTTTTCTTTCCGGATTATTTGAATCAGTACGGAGAAGAAGAGGAAAAGCAGGAGTATGTCTCCTCCGAGCTTATACAACGGGCTAATTCTAATTAAAAACTCATACGCTATGATTGCAAGTATTGATACTTCATTGATTGATTGGTCAAGGGCGCAATTCGCGCTAACGGCTATGTATCATTGGCTATTTGTGCCTTTGACTTTGGGCTTGGGAATTATCCAAGCTATCATGGAAACACTCTATGTCAAGACCGGCAAAGAGTATTGGAAGAGTACCGCACAATTCTGGATGAAGCTCTTCGGAATTAATTTTGCCATTGGTGTGGCTACCGGACTGATTCTGGAGTTTGAGTTCGGAACCAACTGGTCTAACTATAGCTGGTTTGTGGGAGATATCTTTGGCGCTCCACTCGCGATAGAGGGAATAGTCGCCTTTTTTATGGAAGCAACTTTCATTGCGGTGATGTTCTTTGGTTGGGAAAAGGTCAGCAAACGATTCCATTTAGCTTCTACTTGGTTGACTATCGCAGGGGCTACACTTTCTGCTCTTTGGATTTTGATAGCCAATTCCTGGATGCAATATCCGGCGGGAATGCATTTTAATCCGGATTCTGTACGCAATGAGATGCTTGATTTCTGGGCTGTAGCTTTGTCTCCTGTAGCTATCAATAAGTTTTTCCACACCGTGCTTTCCGGGTGGGTTACAGGTGCCACATTTGTTATAGGGGTCAGTTGCTGGTATCTGCTGAAAAAGAGAAATACGGATTTTGCCCTGCGGAGCATCCGTGTAGCGGCTATATTCGGCCTGTTCGCTTCGGTTATTCTGCTTTGGACCGGTGATGGCTCGGCTTATCAGGTAGCCCAGAAGCAACCCATGAAGCTGGCTGCGATGGAGGGCCTTTATGAAGGGCAGGAGGGAGCCGGCCTGGTGGCTATCGGAGTTTTGAATCCGGACAAGAAAGCGTATAACGATGCAGAAAATCCATTCCTTTTCAAGATTGAGATTCCGAATATGCTTTCTCTTTTGGCCGAACGTGAGTCGGATGCTTTCGTTCCGGGTATTAAAGATCTGATAGATGGAGGATATGCTTTGTCTAATGGTGAGACGGCACTATCGGCTTCCGAGAAAATCGCCCGGGGAAGAGTGGCCATCCAGGCTTTGGCGGATTACCGTACGGCACTGAAGGCGAATGATGAGGCGGCTATGAAGGAGCATCGGGCTACCTTGGATGCAAATTTCCAGTATTTTGGATATGGCTATCTGAATGAACCGAGCGACTTGATTCCACCGGTAGGGCTGAGCTTTTATTCGTTTCATATCATGGTTATCCTGGGTGGATATCTGATTCTTCTCTTTATTGTTGTCCTGCTTGTGGCACGTAGCGGGAAGATCCAACACATGAATTGGTTGCACCATACCGCGCTTTGGAGTATTCCGCTGGCTTATATAGCCGGACAAGCGGGATGGATTGTGGCTGAAGTGGGGCGTCAACCTTGGGCCATTCAGGACATTTTGCCTACCGTGGCGGGAGTTTCCCGTCTTTCAACGGCTTCGGTACAGACTACGTTCTTTATATTCCTGGTGCTCTTTACCGTGCTTTTGATAGCGGAATTGCGTATTATGGTCAAGGCTATCCAGAAAGGACCGGAAACAAATACTTCATCTTTAAAATAAAAACATAATATGGAAACTTCAACATATATATTCTTGCAACACTATTGGTGGTTTTTGGTTTCGTTATTGGGCGGACTATTGGTTTTCCTACTCTTTGTTCAAGGTGGACAATCGCTTTTGTTTCAAGTCGGAAAGACGGAGAACCAGCAAAAAATGTTATTAAATTCGACCGGCCGGAAATGGGAATTTACCTTTACGACCCTGGTTACCTTTGGTGGGGCCTTTTTTGCCTCTTTCCCGCTATTTTATTCTACGAGCTTTGGCGGAGCCTATTGGGTTTGGATGCTTATCCTGCTTTGCTTTGTTCTTCAGGCGGTTTCATACGAATATCAGGCTAAGAAAGGAAACTTGTTGGGGAAAAAGACCTATCAGGTATTTTTGATTATCAATGGGATTGTGGCCCCATTGCTGATTGGCACGGCGGTAGGTACCTTCTTTACCGGAGCGGACTTTCAGGTGAATAAGGAACATCTGACCGATCTTTCCATGCCGATTATCTCTACGTGGATGAATCCGTTGCACGGATTGGAGGCCGCACTCAACATCTGGAATCTTTTCTTAGGGCTTGCTTTGGTTTATCTCTCACGTGTGCTTGGACTACTTTATTATATCAACAATATTGATGATGCGGAGATTTATGCGACTTGTCATCGCCGGATGAAAAAGGAGAGTAGCGGATTTCTTATTTTCTTTTTGATATTTGTATTTTATCTCTTTGTCGCAGACGGATTTGCCGTTAATCCGGACACTCAGGAGGTGTATAAGGAAACGGGGAAATACCTGCATAATTTCTTGGCAATGCCGGGAGTCCTGCTGGTATTCCTTGCCGGGGTTGTATTGGTTCTTTTCGGAATAGGTAAGACGATTCTTAAGGAGGGATATCGGCGGGGAATATGGTTTGCCGGAATCGGTACTATCCTGACCGTTCTTGCCCTGCTCTTGTGTGTCGGATGGAATAATACGCCTTATTATCCATCCAATGTCGATTTGCAGAGTTCGTTAACGATCGCCAATAGCTGTTCCAGTCCTTTTACATTGAAGGTGATGAGTTTTGTCTCAATCCTGATTCCGTTTGTTCTTGCGTATATCTTTTATGCATGGCGTGCTATCGACCTGCGCGGAATAAACCGGAACGATTTGGAGCATGATTCGCATATGTATTGAGTACGACAAAGAAACAGGTTTGATGGACTGACCGGGAAATAGAAATTGTCCGTTCGGTAATTCATTCGGTTATTACCAAAAAATCGTCTAACAGATGTGACATTTGCGTCTAACGGCTGTGTACGTTTCGTCTAACAGCTGTTAGACGATTTTTTTGTTGGATATTATTCCTATATAATCTGGTAAAAACGGAATTTATCGCTCTTATTATTCAATCTTCTCTTCCTTGGCCAACGAGACCAAGCCTCCGATAGCGCCTAAATTCATGGTGTCTAAGGCAGAGCTGGGCACAATCACCATTGACCCTTTTTCTTTCAGTCCTTCGAAGAGCATATTCATGCCACGGAGGTGCAAAGCTACCGGATTATCGGTATATTTCTTGCTGGCCTGTTCGAACTTCTCGGCTATCTCCGTCTCGGCTGTTCCCAAGATGACACGTGCCCGGCGTTCACGCTCGGCTTGCGCCTCTTTACTCATCGCCTCGGCCAAATCTTGTGGAATGGCGATGTCCTTTATACCGACCGTTTGGCAGGTTATTCCCCAAGGATTCGTGTTGCGGTCCAGCACCTGTTGCAAGTCCTCGGCTATTTTGTCCCGTTCCTGAAGTAGAGCCGAAAGCTCATGCTTGCCTATTGTATCGCGCAGGCCGGTCTGGGCAATATGCTCGATGGCTTTCTGGTATTCCTGTACTTCGAGTGCGGCTTTTTCTACATCCCAGACCGTCCAATAGACTACGGCATCCACATTGACCGGAACAGTATCTTTGGTCAAAGTCTGTTCTGCTTTGAACGCGCTTACTCGGACGCGTTGGTCTATATAGTTGGAAACCGAATCAATAATCGGAATAATCATGAACGGACCGGGACCTTTCAGTCCTTTGAATTTTCCCATTCGGAGCACAACGGCCTTTTCCCATTGGTCGGCAACTCGGATGGATGCCGCGATCAATACCGAAAGAATAATCAGAATACCAAACAAAGCGTCATTTACAATCTGTGTTCCCCACAAAGCGAACGAAATAGCGACTAAGATGACTAATACGGAAGCGGTGATAGGATTGAACCAATCCTTTTTAATTACATTTGTTGTCATAGTATTAATTTTTTAGTTTGTTTTATGAATGTTCTTTGTCTTCTGAAACTTTACCTGCTTGCTTCTCTAACTCAGCTATGACTTCGTCTATTCTGAATCCATAGCTCAGTGCCGCAGAAGAAAATTGCGTGCAGATCTCTTTCAACTTGTCATGTCTTTCCTTTACAGATACCTCTGTACCAACCTGACTGATGAACGTTCCAGAACCCTGCTGGGTTTCCAAGATGTTTCTTATCTCCAATTCCTTATAAGCCTTGGAGACCGTGTTCAAGTTCACTTTCAGTTCCACGGCAAGTGCACGAACTGTGGGTAATTGTTCACCCAACTTCAATTGCCCGGATGCGATACCGAACCGAATCTGGTCGATAATCTGGCGGTATATGGGGATACCGCTCGAATAATCCAATAGAAATTTTATCATAAGTCAAATATTTGTATGTAATAATATTGTATTATTGTTATATGACAAAGTACGGAAGAAAAAATTACTGAACCAAACATTTTCGTCAAAAAA